>CAZMFK010000166.1:0-4122 GCA_964565545.1 uncultured Caldisericota bacterium
AAGGACTAAGCAGATATGCTAGATCATCAATAATCTGAAAAGAATAGATAGCAGAATACTTTACATTAGGATACAAATAAGTGCCAAAATCTATAAAGGAAATCATGCTTACCATGGAATTATTCTGAGGATCAATGATATAAATATCATATCTATCGGTAAAAACCAATTTATCTTTCCATCTTTTAAAGATGGAACGATTGGCAAAACTATTTGATCGGTCAAAGTAATACATGTCAAAATATTGAGCTTTCCATTCACTGATTGAGTATAATTTTTGAGGTTCGTTTTTTAGATCCCAATGGTAAATACTATCAAAGGAACTGATCAGCAAGCTTCCATCATCCATTGAATCAATGCAAGTTGGTCTTATCAGCTGATTATTTGTATCACCATCCACAATAGTTGTATAAAAATCTCTTTTCGATGGACTTTTCTCAATAAACTCAATTGGAGAGGGTATAACATCAGGCAGAGTAATATTTTTAGTAATAGTAACCATTTCCAGAGAAGCATTCCAATCTACTTTTGCTTCAAAAGTTTCTGCAATAAAGCGCACAGGAACAAACGATCGGCCATGCCATATCATGTAAGGCCCTTGCAATTCAACGGTATAAGTATTATCGGGAGTTTTTACAGTAGCTTTTTTCTCCAGATACTTCATGGTTATGGTTTTTTCTTTATAGTTGATGATCAGTGTTTGAGTTGCCTGAACAAATTCAACCTTCGCTTGAAAAAACTCCGAGATCAATCGAAGAGGGACATAAGTTAGCGACATAAATATTCTTGGCACTTCTTCGCCAATATCACCAATCTTATCATCAAAAATTGCAGTGCTATCCCCTATTAAAAGTTTTATTTGTTGTTGTTTTTGGCAATTGATGGTGACTTTTTTGATATCACTCTGCATGGAACCATGTTTCGCAATGAAATGATACTCCTGTACACCATGGCTTAAAGGGAGCATGATACTAAAAGAACCGTCATCATTGCAAGGTATCATCTGTTCATTGACATGTAAACTTGCTCCTGGCGTAATCTTGCCTGAAAGGATTTCATGGGTTTTTAAAGTTGCTCGATGTAAAGATCCATGAATGACTAATTCTGGTTGATATTCAGGAGTATTATCCGATTGCACAAAATGCTTTACTGTTTTTATGTTATTATTCAAATTACGATCGTGTTGTTTTGAAGAAAGTTTTATCTCAAGATGATAATCTAATTCGCCAAAAGTTGAATCGAAAACAACTGGCAAATTATAAACTCCTTTTTCATTTGGCTCAAGATCATCGAGAGGATATTCTTCTTGATGATTCACCATAAGGGTCATGCCTTCCAATTTAACATTGCCTGTGTTTTGATAAACCACAGTAAGATGATCGGGTGTAGTAGCATATCCTGTCAGTTGTCCGAAATAAGCAGAACTAAGATAAGCATCCATTCGTTCAAGCGATGGAAGAGAAAGGATATCAACAAAGAATGCCAAAGCGTCGTCATTTTCCTGGAAATCGATTTCAGACAAAAACCCAGAATATAAATACCGAGAACCATATTTAATCAAGGCAATCCTATTATCTTCAGATAGACCCATAAGTTCTGCCCCATTTAATGAAACATCGCTCCAGGGCTTATCCATCATTAAAGTGTAACGGCAAGGCAATTGGTAACTATTTTTTGAAAAAGGAGGATTATTTTGTTGAAGAAGGTTAAAATTAACAAAATATTCAGGAGTGGATTTCATTTCAAATTTTTCATTGCGATCAATTCCAAAATATTCCTGAACATCATTTAATGGAAAACCAAAATGATTAATTCCTAAATTAAGCACACCCAGCACTATTCCACCTTTATTCTCAAATTGCTCCAGGTAATAAAGAGCTTCCTGGAATGGAAAATCATAAAAAAATGGAGTGTATAAAACCAGCATGTCAATATTCAAACGATCCATCGTGGTTTGTTGGGATAGATCAGAGGCGAAAGGAATAACGCAAACTTCAATTGCCTGGTTATGATCTCTGAAATGCTTATTTAATTTATTAATCATCAAGCGTTCTTCGTAATAAGCTCTTTGATTAACATAGGATTCTTGTAAAATTCCTATCCGAGTAATGGGAGTATCCATTATTCTCATCTGGTAATTGATCTCGTTATCATTGGTTACAGTTTCCCCTTTGATTTGTGGAGTCCTGACTTTCACTTCAATATCACCCAGTTCTTCAGAACTAAAAGAAAAGTTAAAGCTCCTGGAACTCATAATAGGGAAGAAATCAATGAAATAATTTTGAATGGCAGTATTCTCTTTCAATATATCAATGTGGATTTTGGTAGCGTCATAAATACCTTCATTTGCAACTCTAAAAATATAATCCTTTTTTTCATTTTGCTGAAGAAGCGTCAAATCGTTTTCAGAGTAAAGCACCAAATCATAATTGTATCGACTATAGAATACAATGCGATTTTCTTTAAAGTCTTCCGTTTCGATTCGAATCGACATAAGTGTCTTTTTATCTGGAGTAAAAAAGTGTTCATATTCCTGATAGCTTTTTTGTTGAAGATAGCCATCCATACGCAAGGGAGTATCATGGTCAAGATAATCAGATATGATGTATCGAATCTTTTTTGAATCCGTTTTGGCAGAAACCTGGATACCATCATCCATGGAAAATAAAGGAATTTGCTTGCTGCTTAATGGCATATCTTCTTTATATTTTACTTCAGGAATCTCGGATGGCTTCGTTTTTTTGTTGGCCTGGGGGAGAATAATGGTTGGATCGCCTAATAAGGTGAAGCCAAAAAAGGTTTTTATTTGAGGAGCATTGATCCAATACCATTCTTCTTCGATATAGTCAGACATGGTTTGACGAACAACGTCGCCAAGGGTGGTTTCCATGGAAGAGAAGTTTTTGTGAAGATACTCAATCATCGCATCCATGTAATATACGTACCTTAAATTTGGAATACCGCGGTTATAACGCAAGCTCCAACCAGCATAATTGATTCGGGCTCCTCCAATATAGGCAATCCCTCCACCCGGAGATAGCAGTACAGCCTCTGCAAAAGAAGTGGGATAAGGGTGTTCTTTGTTGGTTCCAAAAGACGGTTGAGCTAATCTTGAGTCATAAGCTCCATTTCCGCATGCTTCACTAACATAGATGGGTAATTGATCTTTTTTGGGTAGATCCATGATTTGCTTGGAGTCAATAAATCCTGGCTCAAGCGCAAGGCCATCTCCCGATCCATGACCAAAAGCCCATATAAATCCAGCATTTGCTTCGGAAAATCCTTCAAGCACTTTTTCAGTACTGAATTTGGCTTCAGTTTTATAATATTTTTCAATATCAACTCCATGAAAATAATCCAGGTTGATGGATCGATTCATAGCTAACTCAGCAAAATAATCGCCATTGAATGGATCTCCTCCCATGAGCTTGGCTTTGTGAAACCAGGAAGGATGAAGTGCTTTACGATATCGTTGAATCTTATCAATCATAGCTGATGCTTCTTTTTGATTTCTTACAGGAAGCCTTCCAATGTTAATATCAAAAGCATACTTTTCGCCCTGGCTTAAGGGCGACATATAAAAATAATCTGTAGGGACCCATTGATCATAGTCACCCATGCCATCATTTGAAAAAACATAGTAAGAAGGAGGGACATAGCTTGCATCGCCAAAAATGGTTAAATAATGAATAGCGCCAGCTTCAAGCTGTTGGATTAAATAGGTTCGAATTTTAGATGCTAACTCATAGTCATAGGATAGAAAACGCTTTTTTTCTTCGTCTTCAAAGTCATTAAAACCTTTAATTGAAGCCATTTCAGGAACAACAGCCATAGGAAGGTCTTTCAATTCAGATAGCTTAACTACTCGAACCTTATAGCCATCTTTCTCCTGGATGGACTTGAGTTGAAGAGCTGAATTATTAAGTTCGTCCGGGGTAAGAATAACTGCATGCTTAACTAGTTCGTTATTCTCAATAAGAGAGAAAGCCCTAGAGGCTTGTTTTGAGTAGAAACCAATTTCAATTTTAATATCAGTGGCAAGATGCCATTGATTATGATAAGTATATACTGGATAAACGAATAAATTTAATTTATTATTATTTATAGTGCTGTTATGGACTA
>CAZMFK010000167.1:0-4120 GCA_964565545.1 uncultured Caldisericota bacterium
CCCAGCCTATACTTCTTAGCATGAATATTAAGCAATTGTACTATCCATATGGATTGAAAAGCAAGTTTCCCAAAGGCATCATTATTAACGAGGATGCCAGCCAAACTAACTTCCATAAGTTCTTGAGCACCAATTTTGGTTTCGACCGTAAGCAAGAAGAATAAACCATGCATCTCTTCTACTATATCAACGAAAAACGCCTCCTCAAATTCCTTCTTGCCTCCTACATCCTCATGGCCCTTGTCCTCGCTGGGCTAAACTTTGGTTATGCCCGTCAAGCCCCTGCCCATATCGCAGAAATCATCACCTGGTGGTGGCACTTTTATGAAAACTGGATCAAAACTGCCTATATCATCCTGGGCAGTATCCTCACCCTTCGCCTAATAGGAAATCCCAGCAAAAGCAAAATGCGCAAAAACAACCACAAGGGATTTGTCCTCATGGCCTTATTGATCCACATCCTTGGGCCCTTCCTATATCGTAACTCCGACCTATACTTCTTTGCTATGCCCCTGCCCTGGACCACCATCCCCCTGCAATTGCTCGAGCCACTCTCCACCTTTTACCAAAACTTCACAAGCCTTCATGGCATTGGAATGATCTCCACCACCCTTCTCTTCTATCTTGCCCTCAGCCTGGTTATCTTCATCGGCACCCTCCTCAAAGGTAGGCGTTGGCAGTGCTCCACCCTTTGCCTCTTCAATGGTTTTGTCTCCGAAGTCTTTGCTCCTGCCCTTCCCTTGATAGGTAAAAGCAAAAAACTCAAGTCCCCTTCACTCAGAATCTTCGCTATACTACGCTGGGTTTTCTTCGTAATTTCCCTGGCTTTCGTGGGATACTGGATCCTAATAATCAACAAGCTCATCCCCTCTACATACCTGACCCAGGTCTATCAAATAGAGATCTATAAATATCTGCTATTCGAACTCCTCGCTGCTATGGCTTTCTGGTTTATTCTTAGTGGTAGGGCCTATTGCTACTATTGCCCTTTGGGTACTCTTTTATCCCTTGTTTCTCGCCTGGTTTCCCAGCGCATCCGCACCAACCTTCGCCACTGCATACAATGTGGAAAATGTGATCTCACCTGCCCCATGAGTATTTCGATATTAGAAAAAGCAAAGCAAGGCAAACCCGTAAAAGATTTAAACTGTGTAGGTTGCGGACATTGCATCGACATCTGCCCTACCCATACCCTCGCCTATACCACCTGGTAAAACAATCGGGGACAATTCTTTTTTGTTGATGCAAATTAGCTAATTTCGGTGAAGCTACTTCACTATAATTTGACAATTACGGTGAATTGCATAAACTGTAATCATGTTAATACCGAGAGTATATCATGATTTAGGTCTGCACCTTCGAGAAGGTAAAGTTTTAGTGATCTATGGTCCCCGCAGAGTTGGGAAATCAACCCTGCTTCAGCAATTTTATAACCATCAAAAGTGTTCAAAGCGTATGGTATCGGGCGATGATATCAGCGTTCAAGAAGCACTAGGATCCCAGCTTATCTCTATCATCAGCAGTATGGTCGAAAAGCTGGATCTGTTTGTCATAGACGAAGCCCAACGTATCCCCCACGTCGGGTTGGGTCTTAAAATCCTTATCGATACTCACCCCAAGCTGAAAGTGATAGCTACAGGATCCGCATCATTCGATCTTCAAAACAAAATTGGTGAACCATTGACAGGGAGAAAGAAAACCCTCTGCCTCTACCCGTTATCGCATAAAGAGCTGGGCTCCATCAAAACCCCCTGGGAAATGGAACAATCCCTCGAAGATCGCCTGGTCTATGGATCATATCCAGAAATCATTACTGCTTCGACTCACACCGAGCGTCAAAGTCTATTAAATGAAATCACGCTCTCCTACTTATTAAAAGATATTCTAGAATTGGAACGCGTAAAAGGAGCAAAAGTACTATACGACCTACTTCGCTTGCTCGCTTTTCAAGTGGGCAGTGAAGTATCCCTGTCAGAACTTGCCAGCTCCGTTGGTCTGGATAAAAATACTGTAGCCAGATATCTCGACCTCTTTGAAAAAGCCTTTGTATTATACAATCTAAGAGGTTTCTGCAGAAACCTGCGCAAAGAAATCACCAAAAAAAGTAAATATTACTTCTATGATAATGGGATTCGGAACGCCTTGATTGCAAACTTTAACTCTCTTTCCCTTCGAGACGATCAAGGGAAACTCTGGGAAAACTACCTGATCATGGAGAGGATTAAAAAACAAGCCTACACTCCCCTATACAGCAATAATTACTTTTGGCGTACCTGGGACCAAAAGGAAATCGACTGGATAGAAGAACGAGAGGGCAAGCTCTTTGCCTTTGAGTTCAAATACAAATCGACCAAAACCAACAAAACTCACCCCTATTTCAAATCCATCTACCCAGAAGCAGTGACAGAAACCATCACCAAAGAAAACTACTCCGACTTCATAAGGTAGATTTGCAAGGATATTACTGTAAAGTCCACTTTGCAATATTGTTGGCAAATTGTAAAGTATACTTTACATTTTTGTCATAAAGGATATGCTACCAATGTTGCAACGATTGATAGAAATCCATGACAGAACAGTAAACTTGAAACTCCGTTATTTCAAACGCTATCTATACGATGAAATCAACTGCTCCCCAAATGCTTTATGCATATATGGCGCTCGAGGCACAGGAAAGACCACCCTGATGATTCAACACTACTATGAACAATATGCCAGCGTTGAAAAAGCCCTTTACATCACCGCAGATCAGGTTCATGCCCTATCCCATGGTTTGTATGAAGTAGCAGATGCCTATTTCAAAACGGGAGGGCAAGCACTATATATCGATGAAATCCATAAATACCCCGATTGGAGCGTGGAATTAAAAAACATCCTGAAGGTCTATTCTGACAAACAAATCATCATCTCAAGAAGCTTACGCTTGATCTCAGAAAAAGCAAAGGAGACCTGTCCCGTCGAATCGTATATTATGAGTTAGTGGGCTTATCTTTTCGAGAATTCTTACATTTGGAAAAAGAAATCCATCTTCCAGCTATTACCCTTGATAGCCTTCTGCAAAACCATGTAAAAATTGCTTCCAATATTAAGAAAAAACGAAGCATATTGAAAGACTTTTCTTACTGATATTACCCCTTATTTCTTGAAGGAAAAAAGGAATACCTGGAAAGGCTTCAAAATGTAGTGGAAAAGGTTATATTTCAGGATATCGCCTTTAGTTTTAATCTTTCCCAGCCCAAGCTTCCTGTCTTGAAGAAATTGCTTTGGATCATTGCCAATAGTGAGCCCTTCATTCCCAACATGGAACGAATCAGCAAGGGTTTGGGCATATCTTGTGAATATGTTTACCATTGCATCGAGTTTCTCGAAAAAGCAGGCTTAATTATCAATCTCAGAAGAGCAGGACAAGGTTTTAATGCGTTGAGAAAACCAGCTAAGATATTCCTTCAAAATACGAGTTTGATTCAGACCTTGTCTGAAACCTCCATGGAACAAAACAAGGGCTCGATGCGTGAATGTTTTTTTTCAATCAACTGAGCGCAAAACATAAGGTCTCCATTCCTTCCCGGGGGGGATTATTTAGTAGACGGCAAATATTTACTGGAAGTAGGCGGAAGAAATAAGGATAAAACACAAATCGAAGGCTTGGACAATACCTGGTTGGCACTTGATGATATCGAACTAGGCTATCAGCATACGATTCCCCTCTATCTTTTTGGCATCTTGTATTAATTGCCAACGAAAGGAATTAAAGCCTTGATTGTTCAACCCAGTTTAACCTCTACCAGGGCATAAGATCCATTCATTAAATGTATCACTACATCGCATTCAAGCACAGATTAATCTCGATAATAGTACACAGTGATTCTTATTAATGATATTTTAGACCAAGAATCAGTCATTAAGATAATTTAAAAAAGCTTCTAATAGCTCATATTTATGTTATAAAAGAATAAAGATGCCATTGATTCGATTCATTAAAAGGAGAGAACAATGAAAAAAAAGACGCGAACTGTACTGCAAGTTATCCTTGTTATCACCTTGGTCCTGCAATTCACTTTTTTCTCGACCTTCGCCCAGTCCTACAACTTCGATCTCCAGGCCAAAGGCGAATGCGGCT
>CAZMFK010000168.1:0-4096 GCA_964565545.1 uncultured Caldisericota bacterium
CCCAGCGTAAATACATCCTCTCCAACATTTCAGCCCAATCCTGAGAATCTGTCCCTCCTGCGCCAGCATGAATAGCAAGTAATGCATTCCCTTGATCGTACCTATCAGATAGGAGTGTGCTTAGCTCTAATTGGTCTAACAATTTTTCAATTTCAACTAACTCGTTTTCCAATTCGATCAGTATTGATTCATCACCCATTAGAGCTAATTCATGAGAATCAATAATTTTTTTTTGTAAATTTTCAATACTAGTTATTTCTTCTTTTAAGTCAACTATCTGTTTTAAGATAGACTGAGCTTTTTCGCGATTATCCCAAAGGTTAGGATCAGCTGATAAATTTTCTAATTCACCTAATTTTGACTTTTTATCAGGTAAGTCAAAGATGCACCATGAGATCGTTAATTTTAGCTACGCTGTTAGCTAGTCGATCGATTAATTCTTGCATTTATCTCTCCGATTATTTGATTAACCCATCAACAAATGCGGTTGGATCAAATTCCTGAAAATCTTCTGGCTTTTCACCTAAACCCGCAAATAGTATGGGTAAATTTAGTTCTTTTTGGATAGCAAAGGCCATCCCTCCTTTTGCTGAGGAGTCAAGTTTTGTGAGAACAACACCATTAATGTTCACTGCTTCTTTAAAAGCCCGTGCCTGAACCAGGGCATTTTGTCCTGTTGTTGCATCTAAAACCAGCCAGGTTGCATGGGGTGCTCCTGGTAAAGCTTTTTTTATAACACGATCAACTTTTTTCAATTCTTCCATTAAATTAAATCGTGTGTGTAATCTTCCAGCTGTGTCTACAAAAACAATATCGTATTGTTTGGATAATGCCGCTTGAACTGCATCATAGGCAACAGCTCCAGGATCAGCATTTGGTTGGCCAGCAATGACAGGTATATCCACTCGTTGTCCCCAAACTTGTAGCTGTTCAACAGCAGCAGCCCGAAAGGTGTCTGCAGCTGCAAAGATTACCTTTTTACCCTGGTCCTGGTATTTTTTTCCTAATTTTGCCAGGGTTGTAGTTTTTCCTGAGCCATTAACACCAACCACCATAATGACAGCTGGTTTAAATGGTGAGAAATCTGGTATCTCTGGTGGTATTAATTTTTTTTGTAATTCATCAGCTAAAAGATTTTGAAGTTCAGAGGTGGTGGTAATTCCTTCTTTATCAACCTTTTTAATGAGTTCAGCGATTATTTCACCGGTTGTTTCGATGCCAATGTCTGCCTGAATGAGCATTGCTTCTAACTCATCCCAGGTATCAATTGATATTTCTGTTGCTCCAAAAAAATTTGCGATTCTTCCAAACGCAACTTTCCTGGTTCGTTCCAGTCCGGTTTTCCATTTGTTTAAAAAGTCTGCCATAGGGCAAAATTATATCATAAGGAACCTGTACCATGTGTGATCGCTAACTGACCACACCCAGCTTGAATATCAATTCCACGTCGTAAGCGAATGGTACAGGGGATTCCGTATCTTTCTAAAACCTTTTGGAATTTAATGGTCTGGTCTTTCGTTGTAGCTTGATAAGTTGATTGGCTGGTTGGATTGAGAGGAATTACGTTTACATGGCAAATTAAACCTTTCAGTAATTTTGCCAAATTTTCAGCTATTTCTTCACTATCATTTTTTCCAGCGATGAGAGCCCATTCGAAAGTGATTCTCCTATGAGTTTGATTGAAATAATATTTACAAGCTTCAATCACTTCATTGATTGGATATTTTTTATTAACGGGCATCATAGATGATCTTGCTTGATCATTAACTGCATGTAAACTAACGGCTAAATTAATTTGTCGGTTTTCATCTGCAAATTTTTTAATCATGGGTACCAAACCGACTGTAGAAATAGTAAAACGCCTTGCTCCAAGACCAAACCCTTTTGGGTCGCTAAGGATATCAATGGCTCGCATTGTGGCATCATAGTTGTGAAAAGGTTCTCCCATACCCATTAGGACAATATTTGTTACCTTTTCCCCAATTTTTGATAGCTTTCTACCAAAGAATAATACTTGTTCTACAATTTCCCCTGTGGTTAGGTTTCTTTTAAATCCCATTTGACCAGTTGCGCAAAAAACACATCCCATGGCACAACCAGCTTGGGTGGATATGCATAAAGTATTTCTTTCATCATATTTCATGAGGACAGTTTCTATTGCATTCCCATCATGTAATTGGAATAAGTATTTTTCAGTTTGATTGTCGGAGGATTTCAGCATTTTGATTGGTGATAACGGAGAAAATACAAAATTTCGAAACAATTGCTCTCGGAATATCTTTGGAAAGTTTGAAAAGTGTTCTGGTACATTCCAAAAGTTTTTATACATTCCATTCCATAATTGATTTGACCGAAATGGTGGTTGTCCAAAATCATGCGTTAATATATTTGATAACTCATCAAGTTGTAAATCATAGATTATTTTCTTCATTCCGTTTTCCATTTGCATTTGTGAAAAAAATGAACCAATTCTGTAATATCTTCAAAGATAAAGTCAGGTTTGATACCTGATTTTATAATATCCTCTTTTTTGGAAATTCCAGTTAGTACCATCGCGGTGAGGCAATTAGAATTTATTCCGCCAAGAATATCGGTATCTAACCTATCTCCTATGACCAATGTTTTTTCTGGTTTTGACTTAAGATTGGAGATTGAATAATTGAATATCAATGGTTGAGGTTTACCTGCAATGATAGCTTTTTTTCCACTGGCTACTTCAATAGCTTTCAAAATTGAACCAGCTCCAGGAATTATTCCTAAAGGGGTTGGAAAGGTTGTGTCAATATTTGTAAAAAAGAAATCAATGTTCTGCTGAAGCAACAAAATTGCTTTTTTAAACTTTTCATAATTAATTTGACGATCCAATCCTCCTACAACAGCCAGAACTTTTTCTTCCTGGTGATAAAAACCAGCGGAATTTAAAGCATTGATTAATCCGTTTTCTCCGATAATAAAAACCGGACCACCATCTGGAAATTTATTTACCATCATTTTGACTAAGGCAATAGCTGAGGTCATTATCAATTCAGGTGTTGAGGGTATATCTAATGTACCTAATTTCTCTTGATATTCTTCCTGGGTTTTGGTGCTATTATTGGTTCCGAATGCATATTTTATATTATCACTAAGGATGAGCTGGAAGATTTGCTTAAGATCACCTAAAGGTTTTTCGTCCTTCCATAACACGCCATCCATATCAAAAATAAGGGAATCAATCGTTTTCATGATGGTAAATTATCTATTAAAAATTAAAGCCGGATGGCAAAATGCTGTCCGGCTCATTTTTCTCCATATCAACTTTATTTCTTGGTAGGTACTTCTAAAACTTTATCAACCAATCCATATTTGACTGCTTGTTCGGCGCTTAAGTAATAATCACGTTCAGTATCGCGTTCAATCGTCTCCAAGCTTTGATTTGTGTTTTCAGCCATAATTTCATTCAATCGTGATTTAAGACGTAGGATTTCCCTTGCCTGAATTTCAATATCCGAGGCTTGACCTTGAGCGCCACCTAAAGGTTGGTGCATGTGAATTGTAGCATGGGGAAGAGCATACCTTTGTCCTTTTTCTCCGGCAGCTAAAATAACTGTACCGAAGGAAGCCGTCATGCCAACCGCTACGGTAGAAATCTTATTAGGGATCATCTTCATCGTGTCGTAGATCGCTAATCCTGCATAGATGTGACCACCAGGTGAGTTAATGTACATTTGAATACTTGTTTCAGGGTCTTCTCGACTAAGGAAGAGAAGTTGTGCGACTGTTACATTCGCCACCTGGTCATTAATTGGAGTGCCTAACAAAATAATTCTATTTTTTAAGAGCAATGAGAAGATATCATATGCTCGTTCTCCTCTGCCAGAGGATTCAATAACCATTGGTATTACAGATGAAAAATCAGGTATGTTCATAATCCTGGATATTCTCCTTCCATCAAATTTTTAAGGGGTTTCTTTTCCCTGTGATTCGGATACATCATCCTGTTTTCCTGATTCTACTTCAGTACTGGAGTCTTCCTCTTTTGCTGTATCAGGTTCGGTGACTTTTGGTTTTGCTTTTTTTGGTTTTGTCTTTTTGACCACCTTCTTTGGTTCTGGTG
>CAZMFK010000169.1:0-4071 GCA_964565545.1 uncultured Caldisericota bacterium
TAATGGATTTGAAACTTTACCTGGAGAGCACCCCGTAGTGCCTTTGATGATTCGGGATTCCAAAAAAACTGCTGAAACAGTTAGCTTTCTTAAAGAAAATGGAGTACTGGCGACTGGCTTGAATTATCCTGTTGTACCCAAAGGTGACGAAGAAATTCGTTTTCAAATCTCAGCAGAACATACTCCTGAAGATATTGATACTGTCCTACAGATACTTATAGCCTGTAAAAAGCAGTATCAAAGCTAACAATGAATAAAGGCTTCTCTAAATTGTTGCGGATATTACTTTGTTTGATATTCGCTTTAAGCCTGGTTCAATGCAGTCGAAACTCCCGCAATGATTTGATCATAGTACCTGATTTAAGGGGCAAACCATTAAGCGAAGCTCTATCCGATCTGAAGAAGCTTAACTTACAGGGGGATTTTTATGAGGGGGGATATTATGCTTCCATTCCTCAAAACTATATAGTTACTCAAATTCCCTATCCCTTTACTCGGGTTAAAAAGGGACGAACAGTTCGGCTGGAAGTCAGCAAAGGGAAAACTAATATTTTGATGCCATCCTTTGTGGGAATGAAATTTGGAGAAGTTAATGAAAAAATAATACAACTGGATTTGCATATCGAATCCATTACTGAAGTTCAAGGAGATGAGCCTCCTGGAACTGTGTTGGAACAATATCCACTCGAAGGCCAGGAAGTTGAAATGGGCTCAGCAATCAGGCTAACTATTTCTCTTCCTGGTATTCCAATGGTTCCAGATTGGATTGGCCAACATTTCGAAGATGTAAAATATTCCATCATTGAGCATGGATATCTGCTGGGCACTGTTGTTTTTGAAGAAAATCCTTTTCATCCACGGGGGGCAGTCATTTTACAAGATCCAATTCCCCACTCTTTTGCTGAGTCTGGTATTCGAATCAACCTGGTCATCAATGAAAAGCCCTAAGCTGGGATCATCGCTGCTTTCCATATCCCCCTTTCAATTAAAGAAAACCACCATTGATCTGGTGCAAGCTGGTATCGATTTTATTCACATTGATGTGATGGATGCTAATTTTGTGCCCAACCTGGCCTTAAATTGCGAAACTTTCAAAGCAGTCAAAACACTTACTCCTGAAATGCCTTTTGATGTTCATTTTATGGTTAGCTTAAATGCATTAAGGGCAATAATGCCCGGATTTCTTTCGCTTGCTCCCAAGTGGATGACTTTCCATGTTGAATTAGACGCTCCATGGCAGGAATTTATTGACCAATGCATGAAGCATCAGGTAAAGCCTGGTTTGGCTATTAATCCCGATACTCCTCTGGAAAAGATTCGCCCTTTTTTGCCATTTTGTGAAATTGTATTGCTGATGAGCGTACCTGCAGGTTATGGAGGCCAGTCATTTCGAAAAGAAACTTATGACAGGCTGAAACTGCTTTGCAATTGGAGGAAACAGGGAGATAATCATTTTCTCATTGAGGTTGATGGAGGTATTAATCTTCCTATTTCTCGAGAACTCATCAAGCTTGGAGCTGATTTAATTGTGATTGGAAGCGATCTTATAGCCCAAACCCAAAAAAAAGAGTATATTGGCCAATTTCATCAATCAATCCAATGATCTTTGTTGTTGGTCCCTTGTGTTTTGATCCCTTGAGCTATTACCAAAATGCCCTGACTATTTCCAACGATCTGATGATTGCACTGGATGGGGGGGCGCAATTATTCATTCAGCTTGGAATCCTCCCCGATATCTGGATTGGTGACATGGATTCCAGCGATATGGACATGGTCTCTTTCCTTAGAAAAGAAAAAGTGCCTATTCATTGTTATCCCCAGGAAAAAGATTTTTCTGATTTTGAGTTATCTCTGCCATTTATTCAGGATCATACCCCTTGCTGGATCCATCTTTTCGGAATGCTTGGTGGACGACTGGACCATATGATGTTTAATATTGAGATAGGCAAAGCTTTGATCCATAAAGGTTTTTTACTCAAATTTTGTTCAGAAGGGCTCGATTTGTATATGATAGGATCCGCGCAGGAGCTCAGTATTTCTTCCCAATCCAAAGGATATGTCTCTTTGCTTCCTCTGGATGGTCCTGCAAGAGTAAGTAGCAACAAAAACCTAAAGTACCCGTTGCAAAATGAAATGCTTTTTCCCTGCCAGAGCAGGGGTTTGAGCAATGAATTATTGTCTGGTAAAGCAAATATTCGTTGCAATGAAGGAAAATTATTGATTTATCATTATAAGGAGGTTTGATATGAAGATATTTTTAGATACAGCCAATTTGGAAGAGATCAAAGAAGCTGTCAGTTGGGGTATTATCAATGGGGTAACCACCAATCCGAGCCTTTTAAAAAAGGAATCCGGCAAAGATCTGAAAAGCATTATAACTTCCATTACCAGTATGGTAAAAGGTCCTGTCAGTGTTGAAGTTAATGGAAACTCAGCTGAAGAAATGGTGACAGAAGCAAGGCAGTATTTTGCATGGGACCCAGCCTTTATTGTCATCAAAGTCCCTATGTGCGAAGAAGGATTAAAGGCAATACGGATTTTAAAAACGGAAGGAATACCCTCCAACTGTACGCTGATTTTTTCATTAAATCAGGCTATTCTAGCCATCAAATCCGGAGCTCGTTATGTTTCTCCTTTTGTAGGTAGGTTGGATGATGTTGGCGAAGATGGTATGAATTTAATTGATCAGCTAATGCTTTTTCTGGATCAGTATGATTTTGATTGCGAAATAATTTCAGCCAGCATCCGTCACCCTATGCACGTGACTGCGAGTGCTTTGGCAGGTGCTCATATTGCCACTATACCCTTTGTTGTATTAAAAAAGATGCTGTACCATCCTCTTACGGACAAAGGTATGGAGGCTTTTTCAAAAGATTGGGCCAGCTTCAACAAAACTGCATAAATGCACAGAATTTGGGCATAATCCTATTGTAGTATTGAAAGGAGTGACGCCCGAATGGCTTTGTATTTTGAAAAACTTACAGTTAAAGTCCAGGAGGCCCTGAGTCAAGCCCAAAAGCTGGCTACAGACTGGGGCAATCCAACGATAGATTCCGAGCATTTATTTTTAGCTTTTTTACAACAGCAAGAAGGACTCGTACCAGCATTGATGTCCAAGATTGGTCTCAGTCCAGAATTGCTCACAAATGAAACGCAGGAATTGATTGAGCTTAAGCCCAGAACTAATGGATCTTCTCAGAAGCAGCTTGGATCCAGTCTCTATAATGCTTTGGAATCGTCTTTTCTGATTGCCAAACAAATGAAAGATGACTATGTTTCTGCGGAACATGTTCTTCTGGCATTGATTGAACTGGAAAAAGATCCTGTTGCGAACCTCTTACGAAAGCACCAGGTCAGTAAAAATACACTCTTAAATGCATTAAAAAGCCTAAGAGGACATCAAAAAGTCTCTGACCCTCATCCTGAAGAGAAATACCAGTCGCTTGAAAAATATGGTCAGGACCTGATTTTTCTTGCCAAACAGGGGAAGCTTGATCCTGTGATCGGACGTGACGAAGAAATACGAAGAACAATGCAGGTTATTTCACGAAGGACAAAAAATAACCCGGTCCTTATAGGAGAAGCAGGGGTGGGTAAAACTGCTATAGCCGAAGGCTTGGCTCAACGCATTGCCAACGGAGATGTTCCTGAAAGTCTTAAAAACAAGCGTATCATTGCCCTTGATTTGGGTGCTCTGATAGCAGGAGCAAAGTATCGTGGTGAATTCGAGGAGCGATTGAAAGCAGTATTGAAGGAAGTAGTTCACTCCAATGGTGAGATTATTTTATTTATTGATGAAATTCACACTCTGGTAGGAGCAGGTGCTTCTGAAGGAGCTATGGATGCATCGAATATGCTTAAGCCTGCTTTAGCCAGAGGAGAGCTTCGAGTCATTGGTGCCACGACTTATGATGAATATCGCAAGCGCATCGAAAAAGATCCTGCACTGGAAAGAAGGTTTCAACCAGTTTTTGTGCAAGCTCCCAATGTCGATGATACTATTGCTATTTTGCGTGGTTTAAAAAACCGTTACGAAGTTCATCATGGTGTAAAAATCCGTGATTCTGCCTT
>CAZMFK010000170.1:0-4045 GCA_964565545.1 uncultured Caldisericota bacterium
TGTCAGATCCAGTCAGGCAGAGATCAATTTTTCTTTCACAGTCTCTGCATTGGTCAACATTGAAAATGGATTGTTTGAGATAACTATTCCGGATCCCTTCTCCAATCCAACCCTTACACAAGCAGTAGCAGGCACCATTGAAGTCAAACCTGGCGCAGGAGTTGAGCTATCCACTCCTCCAGCTATCAATCAAAAAACCATTTCAATTACAGTCATAAAGATGAGCCGAGGACAGGTCTTCACCCTTTCTTATGGGCGTATTACTGCTCCCAGTCGACCCGGGGAATACACTTTCGAAGCTCGTGGCAAATCCAGTGCTACTGGTTCCATGCTCAATCTTGCTGAAACTCCCAAAGTTACTGTCGTTTCAGCATCTGATGGCGCTGGAAGAGCTACCATTCAGCCCAACGAGGCTTCAGCGGGAGCTCTTGGGCAGCGCTTTGCCATTACTTATGTTGCTGATGCCATTATGGATGGCGGAGCAATATCTGTAACTATTCCAGAAGGATGGTCTCGTCCAACCCTCAGCGCAACTTCTCCCGGATTTGTCTCCATTGGCGAAGTAACAGGCGAAGTAGGCAGTCCTGAAGTTTCAGGATCGGTAGTAACTATCGCTATTAGCAAATTGGACATCAACCAAAAGATTACTCTTCTATATCAAAATGTCGAAGTTCCCAGAAATCCCAATACGTACTCCTTCCTGGTTCAAAGCAAAGGGCTTGGTGGTGTTCTGAAGCCTATTGTCGTCAATCCTTCAGTCAAGGTTGAAAATACCCGCATCCTGGATGGAAAGGTTGAAGTTAATCCCAACATGACCAATACTCCTGCTGAATACACGATCACTTTCCGTACTTCACTTACAGGATTTCTTGCCAAAGATATTGGCAAAATCACCCTGATCTTGCCTTCTGAAACAACCCTTCCTCCCAGCATGGCCTCTGAGCATATTACCATCAATGGCAAAGCTTTGAGTCAAGCGCCTGAGATTGATAGCTTGCGCAACACGGTAATATTAACTGTACCGGATGATGTGGTTTCCAATTCGTTGGTTAGCGTGAAATTCTTGTTGCAAGCTGGAATTGTCAATCCGCGAACGCCAAAAGATGATTATCGAATAACCATATCCACTTCATCCGATTCCATTCCTACTGCTTCTGCTAATTTCCGTATTGTAGTTTCCCTCTTGCGCAATGTGAAGGTTAGAGTATCACCCATCGTACCTGGTGTAGCTGCTGCATACTCCATATCTTTCATGGTAGGGGGAGCTGGTTCGTTGAATATTAACCAGGACACTATTACAGTTACTTTCCCTGCAGATACTGTGCTGCCAGCTACCATTGCTGCCAATAGCATCACAGTCAATGGCACGCCTTTACAGGTTCGACCCCAGATAGATATAGCCCAGCGCAAAATGACACTCTCTTTGCCAGTTAGAATTGAAAATGACAGCGAAGTGGAAGTTGAAGTTCTTGCTTCAGCCAATGTAAAAAATCCCACCCGAGATGGTATGTACAAACTCAAAGTATCAACTTCCAAAGAAACCAATCCAGTTGATTCTGAAGCTTATCAGATAGGCACTTCACTATTGGGAGACGTGAAAGTTTCGCTTTCCTCTTCTTTGGTGGAAGCCACTAATGTTACCTACACGATTAGCTTCCGCACTGGAGCTTATGGAGCTATCAATGTGGGAGATACCATTACTGTTTCCTTTGACAGGCGTTATCGACTTACTTCTATTCAAGCTTATCAGGTTAGTGTCAATGGAGTAGTGGTTACGGTCACTCCTGAAATTCAGGAAGGACATATTATCGTGATCAAGACTCCCATTGCAGTATCAGCTCAAAGCAATGTTACCCTGGCCATGAGTGGAGTTACCAATCCTTCAGAAACAGGAGAGTACACCCTTTCTCTGGCTACCCAGGCAGAACCTATGCCGGTAGTTTCAACTCCCTACCGTATTGGCATGGTACTTGAAACCGTTGTTACTGTTAATCCCGAAGAACCCAATGGTCTTGCCGGCTGGTACACGATTGCTCCAAATATTCTGTTTACCAACGAAGTCAGCAATGCCAGAATCTTTTATTCCTGGGATCAGGGCAATTTCCAACTTTATACCGGCGGATCCATTCGAGCTCCGGAAGGTATCCATCTCCTGACCTGGTATTCAACAGCTGAAAATTTTGAAGATGAAGCCAAACAAACCCTTCAGTTTAAAGTGGATACCCGAGCTCCAATTTTGCGAGTTATTCGTCCTACCGAAGGATTTGTTTCTACTCAGCCTGAGCTTCTTGTAGAGGGCGAAGTTGATGAAGATCATTCTTTCTCCGTCAAAGTCAACGAACGTCCAGCTACCGTTACTGACAAGCGATTCAGCGTTACTATTACGCTCAATCCCGGAGAAAACTGGCTGGATATTGTAGCTACCGATGAAGCAGGCAATCGAAGCGTTTCGCCTCGAGTCAGAGTAACTTACACTCTTCCCGCTGAAATTAAATTCAATATTTCTTCACCACGGTCACTATCCTTTATTTACCCGGAATTAAAACCTACAGCACTCCAGGGATCCTATCAATTAACAGCAGCAGTGAGGGTGACAGGAAGCATCCAGCCTGCCAATGCAAGCGTATTGAATGTAATGATCCTGGGAAAAATGGAGACACCTCTAACGCTTCCCATTGCCAGCGACGGTACCTTCGATGGAGTAGTCAATCTCCCAGTCATTGCAGGACTCAATGGTATTACCTTTAGTGTCAAAGATGCTGCCAGCGGAAAGGATTACTCCACTTCAGTGGCAGTAGTGGCTAAAGTTACTGTAGTGCTCCAGATAGGCAACGCTCTGGCATTCATGAATGACAAAGAATACCGTTTGGACGCTCCTCCCTATATTAAAAACAATCGAACGATGCTACCCATGAGATTTATTGGTGAATCTTTTGGAGCAGCTATTGGCTGGAATGCCCAGCTAAGAAAAGTATCCTATACGCTGGACAATATCGTCATTGAGCTAACCATAGGTAGTACTACAGCAGTGGTCAAGCGTGGCGAGCAGAGCCAGCAGCATACCCTGGACGTAGCTCCGGAAATTGTGAGTGGGCGCACTTTTGTGCCAGTCCGATTTGTTTCCGAACAGCTTGGAGCTGAAATCCAGTGGGATGCCAATACAAAAAAAGTAACCATAGTGAAATAAGAATATGATATTTATAAGCCTCTTTCCTTTGAAAGCATAAAGGAGGATTCACATGAAAGCGAAAAAATGGTGCAGTTTGATTTTAGCAGTGGCATTCCTTTATATGGGATTGCCAGTATCAAGGGCTGCCATTACCAATCTGATCAACACTCCCACTCCAAACACAGCAGGATCCAATGCATCCCAGCGGATCCGATTCATCAATGCAGTAACCATTCCAATAGGTGGTAGGGTTGAAGTAACATTTCCTCAACAATTCAACCTGACTAGTGGAGGGGATTGGTTGCCAGCAGACATAATTCTAAACTTTCAAGGAGGTCCTGCGGTTATTGTATCAGATGTAATACAAACAGGACAAAAAATCTCCTTTGGAATTGCTGGGGCCCCTTCAGGCGTCGGATTTCAGGAATTTACCCTGAATGCTGCTCGAGTTATCAATCCTCCTACTCCAGGTACTTATACTGTTACTTTGACCACTCTTAGCACCACTATGACACAATTAGAAGGAACTGCTACTTCAGCTTCCTTCGAAATTGTCCAGGATATGACTGCAGCCTCCATCACCGTTGAACCAGATAGCTAATACCAAAATGACTGTTCAGTTTCGATTGGGCTCAGGTACTTCCCGTAGTCTATATACCGGGGACCGCATTCGATTGGCTTTTGATGCCAATGTAGTTGACCTGGCCAAAGTAACTACCGTTCCAGGAACAATGGCACGAACTTGCCTGAAGGTCAATCAAACGAATATAAATACCGATCCCCAGATTACTCCGGGAATTCCTGGTACAAGTCGTGGTATTGTTGAAGTGATTGTCCCTCAAAATATCACTTCGAGTGCATCCCAGGGTGCTTCTG
>CAZMFK010000171.1:0-4044 GCA_964565545.1 uncultured Caldisericota bacterium
AAAAAGAGATTTCATTAATCAGGGATTTTGTAGCAATTGAAACAGTGGAAGGATTAATGCTTGAAAACCAGATTGCTTATCTTCGGATAATATCATTTAATTTTGGCACTGGCAAACGCTTCCAACAAATCTTGGATGAGCTCATTCTCCAAAATCCACGAGGAATAATTCTTGACCTTAGGGATAATAGTGGAGGAGTATTGGACGAAACGATCCAGGTAGCGGAACGCTTCTTGCCGTCAAACGCAGTTATTCTTCAGTCCCGTGATAAAAGCCAGAAGCTAAAGGATATGCGCATAGGCAATTCTATTCCAGTGAATCGACCCGTAGTGGTTTTAGTCAATAGAAACTCTGCGTCAGCTGCTGAGGTTTTAACTGGAGCTTTGCAGGATCATGATGCTGCGACAATTATGGGCGAACAAACTTATGGAAAAGCTTCGATTCAACGAGTTTTCCCTGTTCCATTTATGGGATCAGCTGTTAAGCTTACGGTTCAACGCTACTTGACTCCTTCAGGTTTTGATATTTCTCGACAGGGACTCAAGCCCGATGTTATAATCAGCGATGAGTCGCGATTTCTTCCTGAAGGTCAGGATTTGATCATGCTTGAAGCTATTAAATACTTTCAAAACTAAATATTCTGGGAGAAAAAAACATGAGCATGGAGCATTGGTATGGGCGCTCAATTAATGAGCTTGTAAAAGATTTTAGCTCAGATTTAACTCAGGGACTTTCTCAGGAAGAAGCCATAAAAAGATTAAAAGATTATGGTCCAAATCGTATTACCGAAGAAAATTTACGCACAAAATGGCAAATTCTTCTGGCCCAGTTTAAAAGTTTGTTGATTATAATTCTAATTGTTGCAGGGCTAAGCTCTTTAATTTTAGGTGACTGGATAGAAGCTCTGGCGATTCTTTTTGTAGTTTTGCTTAATGGAATCCTTGGTTTTGTTCAGGAAAATAAAGCAGACCAATCCGTGAAAGCGTTGAAAAAACTGGTGACTGCACATGCCCGAGTATTTAGGAATGGAAAATTACATGAAATTTCTGTAGAAGAGTTGGTGCCGGGAGATATACTGCTTCTTGAATGTGGCGATCGAATACCAGCTGATCTCCGATTATTTGATCCAGTATCATTTCAAGTCGATGAGTCTATGTTAACAGGAGAATCGCAAGCCATACTCAAATGTGATCGAGTCCTTGACATTAAGCAGGCTACTCTTGGCGACATGCATAATCTGGCATTTATGGGTACAATAGTTTTAAATGGAAGATCTTCAGGCATGGTTATTCGAACGGGTTTGAATACTGAATTAGGTAAAATCGCAAATTTAACCCGGCAGGTAGATGAAGAAAAGACTCCATTAGAAGAAAAAATGGACGTATTCTCCAAACGCTTGTCATTGGTTTTAGGGTTGTTGTGCCTGCTTATATTTTCAGTGGTTTTTGCCCGAAACGGGTTGAGCCTGACCTCATTGCAATCCAGCTTTATTTTTGCCATATCTCTGGCAGTAGCTGCAATCCCCGAAAGTCTCCCGGCAGTTACGACCATTGTCTTATCTACAGGGGTTTTCCGGATGAGCAAAAAAAAGGCAGTAGTCCGAAAACTTGCTTCAGTTGAAACCCTGGGCTCCACTACAGTCATTTGTACGGATAAAACGGGCACTATCACAGAAAACAATATGCGCGTAACAGCTCTTTTTACTGCGGATAGCCAAAAAAATGAAAAAGAATGGGCTGCAAATCAAAAAATATCCGAACAATGGTTAAGAAAAGTTTTTTATTTTAACAATGATGCTCGAATCCAGGAAGCTGAGCGGATGGGGGACCCTACGGAATTGGCACTGCTTGATTTTGCTTTTGGATTAGAGGATAAACACCATAATCAAAGGTTTAAACGCAAATTTGAACTCCCTTTTGATTCAGTCAGAAAAAGAATGATGACCGTCCATGAGGTCGATGGAGAAACATTTGTGACTGTAAAAGGTGCATTTGAAGCTCTGGCAAATCAATGCACGATGGTTTGGGTAGGAGAAGAAGCAGTTCCTTTTGACATGCCCTATCGCAAAAAATTTGATGATGAAGTGAATCGTTTGGCAAGCGAAGGCTATCGAATTTTAGCTGCAGCTATCAAACTCACTGACAAACCGGAAGAATGGACCGAAGAAGATTTATGTATGATAGGCTTTGTAGCCATGAGGGATCCGATTCGTTCCGAAGTATACCATGCTATTGAAAAATGTCGTTTGGCAGGAATCAGAATTATTATGCTCACTGGTGATCATGTTCAAACTGCGGGAGCATATGCCAAAGAGTTAAAACTGATACCTGAAAATGGTAAGGTTTACAATCATTTCGAGCTTGAAGCTATGAGCGATAACCATCTTAAAGAATTACTTAAAGCAGATGGAGTATTTGCTCGAATTACGCCAGAAGATAAATATCGAATCGTGTCATTGCTAAAAGAATCAGGTGAAATTGTTGCTATGACTGGTGATGGAGTAAATGATGCTCCAGCGCTTAGAAAAGCAGACATAGGTATAGCGATGGGGATCCGGGGCACAGATCTTGCCAGGGAGGTTTCTGAGCTCGTGCTGCTTGATGACAACTTTGCCAGTATTGTCAATGCTATTGAAGAAGGCAGAAAAATATTCGATAACATAAAAAAAACTATTTTTTTCCTTATTTCATGCAATTTTGGTGAAATATTGTTAGTCATAGGATCCCTATTGCTTTCATTGCCTATCCCATTGAAACCCCTTCAATTGCTTTGGTTGAATTTAATTACAGATAGTTTTCCTGCACTGGCTCTGGGGCTTGAAAAAGCAGAACGCAATGTCATGCAACCTCGTAAAAAGAAAGGAAATGACATTATGAGCTTTTCTTTTTTTCGTGGCATAACTTTTCAGGCAATATTTATCGGCGCAGGTACTTTGTATTTGTTTCTTCGCTATCTTCCCAATGGAATTGCTGAAGCTATGACTGTATGCTTTGCTGGACTGGTCATGATAGAGTTAATGAGAGCCTTTTCAGCTAGATCTCACAATGATATGATTTTTAGGATTGGTTGGTGGAGCAATCCAAGTATGATAGGCGCACAAATGATTTCCTTTTTATTCCTTTTGATTGCGCTTTATGGACCTTTGGGAAAATCAGTCTTTGGTTCAGTCCCATTGCATCTATTTCAGTGGATTGAAATTATATTAGTGTCAAGCATAGTCCTGATAATGGCAGAGATAAGAAAAATTTTTTGGAAGATTATATGAACTGTAAAAAAACAAATTCCTATCTTATTGTTATCTCAGGTCCTTCCGGAGTCGGAAAAGCAACAATTTCAAAAGCTTTACTCCAGAAATGTCCCTGTATCAATTATTCCATATCAGCCACGACTCGAAAACCTCGACCGGAAGAATCAAATGGAGTTGACTACTGGTTTATGGATCGAAAAGAATTTCAGCGGAAAATAAAGCAAGATTTTTTTGTTGAATGGGCCATAGTCCATGGGAATTATTATGGCACCCCGGTAAGCTCCATTCGTTCCATGATGGATCAAGGCCAGCATGTTCTTTTAGAGATTGATGTGCAGGGAGCTTTGAGAGTCAAGAAAATATTTCAGGAGCAATGCCTGCTTTTTTTTATTCTACCCCCTTCTTTTGAAGAGCTTAAAATCCGTTTAATGAAAAGAGCTTCGGAAACTCTGGAAGAAATTGAGAGAAGATTAGATACTGCACGTCTTGAATTGTTGCAACAAGATGAGTATGATTATACCATAATTAATGATGATATTGATCGTGCAGTGAATCAAGTATTGGTTACACTGCAAGGGAGGCTATGCATTGAAAAGTGAAAAAAGGGTAACTATTGACCAATTGCTTCAAGAGTTAGAGCCTAACAAATATATCCTTTCACTTCAGATTATGGCAGAAAGCGTTCGAATTGCTGCCGAAAAAGGTCAGACCATACCCATTGGAAACTACTATACCAATCTGATTGAAAGCGCAAAACTATCACTTTATCATAAGAAGATTGATCAAAGCTCATCATG
>CAZMFK010000172.1:0-4031 GCA_964565545.1 uncultured Caldisericota bacterium
TCCAGTCCTCCCATAGGAATAAAGCCAATATCTGAACCCATGTCAACCAATTGGTTTCCATTGGAAGCGCTCAAATGAAATACATATTTTCCCTGGTCAGCATTGAAAGTCCTGCCATCAATTACTCCGCCAATCCAGGAATTGGTAGCCATGTCATAAGTGCCCATGATTTCAGTTTCATAGTCCGCAAAAGAGATTTTTCCGTCTTTATTGACGTCAAACTGATCGTTGTATTGCGCAGCAGGAAAAGCGGAACCCAATCGTTGAATCAGGCCAGCTGAAAGGGGAAGGCCCATAGTATAACCATCATTCATTCCAAATTGAACTTCCATATCATAACCAACATCATGGCCTGTCATATCGTTAAGGTTAATACGAATACCTCGGTCCTGCCAGATATAGACATATGCATTGTTGCATTCACTCACATCCTGAAAAGATTCAAATTCGTCAATTTTTGCAATAACGGTTTGATCGACCCCTATTTCCAAAGATTCGGGCAGGTCGGAAATTTTTAAGCCATGCACCACCAATCCATCTGCAGGAGGATCAGTGCAGCAGTCCTGGAATATTTTAACTGTTCCATCAGCTAACTCAACTTTGATGCTGAGTTCTCCTGCTCCTGTAGGGATAATCTCATCAATTCGAATCACGTGGTCCAAACCGGTATAATCCAGATCACCTCGACGATCAATGATACTGTTTCTCTTGGTTTTATATCTGGCATCCGGGCCAAAACCAATGATCTGGGTCCAGTCAGTACCCATGCTTTCATACCAGGAGTAATTTGTAGAATTGATCACCAGCTTGCCTGAATCATCGTACAGGATAGGCAGATTGACCATGTTGCCCTTGACCAGTTCAATAGTGACTTCTCCTGTACTTATGTTGGTAATCCGAGGGCGAGTAAATGGTCCTTCCACGGTGATTGACTGAATACGCCGATCCACTGGAGTTTCCGGTCGAAAACTCAAAGGCTCTCCTGCTCCGTTTTTGAGAATAAAGTAAAGCCCATAATCGGTCAAAGGCATAAATTCCATGCCCAGTTTATTAAAATCCGTGAAATGAGTATAATCATCGAGATCGTACCAATACCACCACCAAATAGCCGGGTAGGCATTATACAGGTTTAAGTCAAAAAAGCTGACAATCCTGGTTGTGTGAGTATTGCCCCCGGGATATGCCCTGAAATCACGACTCAAATCCTTCAAAATGGGATCGTATGGATGCTCTATTTGAACCACTGGCACCGGAAGAGGTGACACAGCATTTCTACCAGCAGTATAGTTGACTTCAGAAAATTGCAGGGAATGGTCCACGACTCTCATTTCACTGAAATTAACATGCGGATCAGGAGGAAGCACTTTTATTTCTTTAATGCCACAATAATCAATTCCTGGGGAATTATCCGGGATGAAAAAAGGAGGATGTTGTATAGTGGAGTTGTAATCATAAAGAGCCTCGCTAGTATATACCCTGATTTTAACAGGGCTATAGGGGTCCAGAGGAGCCAGAGCTATAAAGATTTCGCCTCCAGGATCGCTTTCGTTAAGCTCCTTTTCATGGGTAACTAATACTGGCACGCCAAAATTAAGCACTTCAAAACGAGGTTCCTGCTGAACAAAAAAGCGATCGCCAGGTGTGATTTCATTGTGTGGCCGCATATTGCCTGCCCTGCAAGGACTATAAAGGTTTTTTTCAGAACAATCGCTATTTTCCCAGCGTAAAATTTCATTGACTTTGTTATATTTTGGCTTGTTTTTGTCAGGATCGGGATCAAAGGGATAGAGGGGAGACATGGCCAAAGTGTCATTGAAATCAAGCACTCCAACAGGAACTTCGTCCTTCCAGTACCAATAAAGATAGGAGCCATCAAGATTGACCTGGACCAATACTTTGGCTTGCTGGGGGTGCCTTAAATCAAAACCGGTAAAAAGAAAATCAATGCCTGCATCATGAGCATTGTAATTGGCAATAAGCTGATGGCCAAAGGGAAGGGAAATGCGCTGGCCAAAAGGATCATTGACGTCATTAGGGTTGTCAGCATCGATTAGTCTCAGCGTGAGATTGGGAAAGCGATCATACTGCGTTTCAAGGCATTTTTGCGAAGAAATAAAGCTGATCTGCTCTGGCATGACGATAAAACTCTGCACATCGTAGCAATCATAGGTGGAAAGCAAAGGATACTTTTGTTCAATAAACCTGGGTGGAGGTACTTTTTCCCGAGTAATATCCCCTTTTTCGTTCCGAGGAAGCAAAGGAGCATAAAAGGGATCAATAAAATGGTATCCATCGGGGGGCAAAGGCTCATTGATGCCTCCTGATTCCTTGAAAGTGTATATGCGCAATGGATAATTGGTGCCCAGTTCACCACAGGATCCTCGGTAAGGGGTATACTGGAAGGAAACGGTCTGTTTGTCATAATCCAGTTTGTATAAATGGGTAAAAGGGTTGATCATGTCTTGCTGAGTAGCAGGCGTCCAGACATCTTCCACCAAAATCCAAACTTCTTCTCCCTGTTTAAGAGGAGTAGCCAGGCTAACATCCACCTGGGTAGTTTGTTCGACCTTAAACTCTGAGGTAGATCTTCGAACAATAACATCAACAGGTCCAGGGAGTACCGCTGCATCAAAGAATCGGAAATCACAATTAAGTCCCATGGTCAGACCATGCACAGGATTTTGGTTATACCAGAAATCCCCTGAAGAAACCGAAGATCCACAGGTATAAGTAGTATCAGATATTTCAAGCTCAGTTAGACGGATGAAACGTGAATCCACCTTCATGGGATTGAGCTGAACTGCAAAAGGCGTCCAATCCTGAGTGCCCAAAGGATCGTCAATATCAACAAAAAACAAGCCATCCTGAGTAATATTGATTGTAAAAGACCTTAAGCCATAGGCACTAAGCGAATCAAAGTCCCAGGATCGCGTGCTTTGAGTGGGATCGTCCCAGTTGCCAACGTCATGATCATCGTGAAGCTCATTGGAAGCATCCCAAAGACCGTTGGATTGCTGGTCAAAGACCGAACTACCTATGCCATAGCCAAAGGTGTTGGTTAGGCGGATATCGGCATTATCACTGGGAGATCGTTGGGAGCTTCCGGAGACAAAACCATCGTGGAGAATATCCAGATACACGTCATTGAATCGATTCCACTGGTTTAAACCAGAAAATTGACCGAAATAAGGCTCTTTGCTGTACCAATAGTTAATACCCATATTGGGGGGAAGATACAAAGGCAAACTGGACTGAGCATCAGAATCTTGTTCTATTACCTTTGAGTAAGCTTGATATTGTTGGGAGTGGCTGTTCAAGTTCTTAACCGGAGTAAGACGGTAATCTCCGGGAGAAACATGACCGCTTCGATCAGCATCAATATACACCGGAACGGCATACTCTGCGTGATTCTGAGCTGCAGCAAGCGGAACATAGCGGATGTAATCCGTGGGAGTGAAAGTGATGGGATCAAGCGCAGGAAAACGAAGAGCATAAGGGAAAGCTCGATAGGTGATTAGGGGGTTTTCAGGTATTTCTTTCCAATCTGCCCCTAAAACCGTATTCATGTAAATCGCTTCGCCAAAATCGTAGCTGCGGTTGAAGGTGATGTCTTTATCAGGATGGTTTTTATCCACAAAAAAGTACTTGTTAGCATCAAAAGCATAAATCAAGAGGCCAATATCCGCATCCCCCACGGTAACGGTAGTGCCTGGGGCATAGGTGATTTCATTGTTGCCACGACTCAGCTTGATTTCAGTGATTCGAAGGTCTCCAGTACTAACTGTAATGCTTGCGGTTGCTGGATTAGCCATGATATCTCGGTAAAAACGCTCCATATTTTCTTTGGAAACTCTATAAATAGGATCTCCACAGCCATACAAAGCTTTGGGAAATCGGTTTCGATAAGGCAAAAGACGAAACTCTTCATCCGTCAAAGAGTGATAATGCCTGGATTTTAAGGAAGCATCACAGTACATGATGTTATCAGTGAAGGGGGTTAGCGGCATGCCATAATCCTTGGCATTAACGCC
>CAZMFK010000173.1:0-4018 GCA_964565545.1 uncultured Caldisericota bacterium
ATGGTCAATGCTTTGAAAATTGTCTTATCCAATGCTAAAGTCAACTCTGTATTGATCAATATTTTTGGAGGCATTACCCGTTGCGATGATATTGCCTCTGGTCTTATTCAAGCCATTCAGACAACTTCATTCAAGCTTCCTTTGTCAGTACGCTTGATTGGTACCAACGATGAATCAGCCAGAGCAATGCTAAAACAGCATCAAATTGAGGTATTTACTGACATGAATTTAGCTATAAAGCGTGCAGTAATGCATTCCAGGGAGGCGGGAATATGAGCATATTAGTTGATAAGCTGAGTAAAGTGCTGGTCCATGGCATTACTGGTCGAGATGGCTCATTCCATACCCGGCAGATGATCGATTATGGCACCAATATTGTCGGAGGCGTTACTCCTGGTAAAGGAGGCACCCTTGTTCATGACGTACCTGTTTATAATAGTGCTATCGAAGCAGTAAAAGAAACTCAAGCCAATGTTTCGATTATTTATGTTCCAGAAAAGTTTGCGCCAGATGCTATTGTTGAAGCAGCCGATGCGGGAGTTGAATTGATTGTATGTATTACGGAAGGTCTTGCAGTTCATGATGTAATGAAAATCAACCAGTATTTAAAACAAAAAAAAGTTCGATTACTGGGTCCTAATTGCCCGGGAGTGATATCTCCTGGCAAAGCTAAGGTTGGTATTATGCCTGGTCAAATATTCAAACCTGGATCAGTTGGTGTTATATCCCGCTCGGGTACTTTAACTTATGAAATTGTATACAATCTAACCCAGGCTGGCTTTGGAACCTCTACCTGCATTGGAATTGGCGGTGACCCTATCATTGGCACCTCTTTCATTGATGCGTTGGAACTTTTTAGAAAAGATCCTGAAACTGATAGCATAGTACTTATCGGAGAAATTGGGGGGGATGCCGAAGAACAGGCAGCAAAGTACATTCACCAGTTCATGCCGGATACCAAGGTAGTTTCTTTTATTGCAGGAAGAACAGCTCCCCCGGAAAAAAGAATGGGCCATGCAGGAGCAATTATATCTCAAGGCAAGGGCACAGCTGAAGGAAAAGTTGAAGCACTTGAAGCTGTGGGAATAAAAGTAGCTCAAAAACCATCAGATATTCCGGAATTGCTTAAATGAAGACTGCGCTATTAGGATTGGAAAACAGTGGATCGCAGGAATTTTATGAAATCTTAAACCATGGTCAGAAATTCATTCCAGGAAAAAAAAATATTGGATTAGCAAATGTTCCAGACAATAGGGTTGGAGAGCTTTCTTCAGCATTTCAACCAAAAAAAACTATATATGCCTCATTGCAATTCAGCTACCTTCAAATCGTTCCTGCTATTCCTTTCGAAGAGCTTCGCACCATGGATGTGCTGGTATATATTTTACGCGCATATCCTCTATATGAAGGTGAAAAGATAGATCCTGTCAAAACTTATAACGATTTTCTTACTGATTTGAAGATTAGAGACATGGACTTATTGGATCGTTTTTGTACTAGAAATGCGAAAGACCTAAGTAAAAAAAAGGAACTTCAATGGGCAGAACAAATACAGGCATACATCGAAAATGACCAAAACCTTGAAACTCTTGGCGAGCAAGTTGTGCTTTGGGCCAAAAATCTTGGATTAGTCTCCAAAATACCCCGATTTGCAGTACTTAATTCCGATGAAAATGATTGGAAAAATGATTCTTTAATCCAACGAATGAAAAGCACATTTCCCGAAGATGATTTTTTACAATTGTGTCTATCTATCGAAAAGGATATTTCGGAGTTAGATCCTGAAAATCGTGCGGAAATGCTTGAATTGTATCAAATTAAAGAACCTGCATTGAGCTTTTTCCTAAGAAAGCTATATGATTTTTTAGGATGGATGACTTTTTTTACAGTTGGTGAAGATGAAGTAAGAGCATGGACGATAAAAAAAGGATCCAATGCTTTTGACGCAGCAGGCAAAATCCACAGCGATATCCAGCATGGATTCATTAGGGCAGAGGTTGTGCATTATGATGATTTTAAAAAAAATGAATTTTCATTCAAGCTTTGCAAAGAATCGGGATGTTTTGCCGTAGAAGGAAAAAATTATCTGGTTCAGGATGGTGATATCGTTCATTTTCGTTTCAATATATGATTAAGAGTAGCAACAATCAAACAAAACTTATTACTAACGCTTCTCAGCTATTGCTTTGTGCTTCAGATACAAAGTATCCACTCCGAGGCAAAAATCAAGCAAAGCTACAATTAATAGAAAATGCTGCTGTATTGATGCAGAATGATATGATCATTGATTTTGGTGATTCTTCGCATTTAGAAAACCTGTATTCTGAAGTTGATAGCTATGATGCCTGTCATCATGTGGTAATGCCAGGACTGGTTGATCCCCATACTCATCTAGTTTTTGCTGGTTCGAGAGAAGATGAATTTTTAGCCAGGATTCAGGGAGAAGACTATCTTTCTACCCTGAATAAGGGAAAAGGAATCCTATATACTGTTGAGCAAACCCGAAAATCAACTGAAAACGAACTCTATCTTCAAGCCAAAGACAGATTATACGCAATGCTGAGTTATGGGACGACAAGTTTTGAAGCTAAGAGCGGTTATGGTTTAAATGTTGAGACTGAACTTACTGCTCTATTGATCCATCGAAAGCTTGCACAAGAAAATCGGATGCTCATTCCTTCCACCCTTTTGGCAGCTCATGCTTTACCTAAAGAATTTATCAATGAGCCTGATCAATATTTGCGATATATTGCAAATGAAATATTGCCTTTGGTGTCAGAAAATAAATCAGCTGATTTTATGGATGTATTTTGTGAAAAAAATGTTTTTTCTGCCCAACAATCATTATGGATACTGGAAAAAGGAAAAGAATATGGTTTAAAGCCAAAGCTACACACGGACGAGTTTTATTCTATTGGAGGAATCCAGACTGCCATTAAAACTAATGCTGTTTCAGCGGATCACTTGATGAAAATCCGCCCATCTGACATTGAAGAACTTTCCCAAACTACTATTATCGGAGTAATTTTACCCGGAACTGGCTTTAATATGAGCCAACATGATTTGATGTATCCCCGAAGGCTGATGGATGGAAACGTTCCTGTTGCTATCGGAAGCGATTTCAATCCTGGAACATGCATGTGTTGGTCGATGCAAATGATGATGGAACTATCCGTGCTAAAAATGGGTTTTATGATTGAAGAAGCTATCCATGCTGCAACTATCAATGCAGCTTTTGCCTGTGGCATTGCACATCAGGTAGGGAGCATAGCGAAAGGAAAAAAGGCAAACTTAATGATGCTTGATGTAGATAATTATAAAAAAATTCCTTACTTTTGGGGAATAAATAAAGTACAAGATGTTGTGCTGAATGGAGAATTTCTTGATTTTTAATGAACTTTGCATATTATAAGGTTTCGATGTATATAGTACGAAAAAAATATGACTCTTATTCATAAGAGCTTGTTTGAGGTGGTTAAAATGGGCAAATTATTTAAGTTGTTTGTTGGTTTGGTTATTTCTTTTAGCTTGTTTGCAGGTTGGTGGGTGTTTCCTCCTCCCCAGCAAGCTTCAGCTATTACTGATCACTGGATGGAAGTCCTTCCGCGAAAAGTGGACACAGGTGCCACTTACCGTTTTCATTTTACAATTGAAAAAAAGTTGTTGGTCCATGACTGGATTAAGCTTTGGTGGCCTGTGGAAGTAACTTTTCCCAAGATTCCCGAAGATCCTTCTGAGCGCAAAAAGGAACTTACCCGTATTATTGAATCCATGAGCATTGGTCTTTCTCCTTGCTCAGCTTGTCAGGGCTTACCTGTAATTGTTGACACCCCTACTGAAAAGAGTATTAGTTTTAATTCTCATATTGAACTAAATCCTGAAATCGAAGGCTACAAAGATATTGTAATTACGGTTCCTGATGTTGTTGGGATCACTAATCCCAAGCAGACTGGAGAATATGTATTCAAAATTGCCAATAAGGTAGAACCCACTCCCGTTCCTTCAGCGCCATTTAAAA
>CAZMFK010000174.1:0-4017 GCA_964565545.1 uncultured Caldisericota bacterium
CCGGTAAAGTTCTGCCTCCGATTTTTCCCATCCCCATCATTTAGTCAAAAGTGTAGGTTTGACCCCTATGATCCTTTCCCTGTAGATATTGATTCCAATTCTTTCGTTCTCAAAGATATCAGCCTTGATAACTTTCTTACAGCCTTGTGTTCGAGGACAAGACCAAAGGTTGATGATTATTATCCAGATACTCTACAGGAGCTTAAAGAACAAGCGAATAAAATGGTCTGGTCTGGATAAGGGGGAAGATCAGAAGAGTCAAGCCTAAACTTTTAAAGTTCGGCTTTATTCGAAACCCAGGTCTTTCAATTCTCAACAACCTGGCCAATGGGGGAATCTTCCTATCTGGGAAAATACTGGCTCTGATTTTCCCTGTCTTGATCATTTAGTCAAAAGTGTAGACCTGACCCCTTTGTCTTACACCTCCGTCATCTCAATAATAAACCAACCCCAGGGACCCGTCTAATCCAATAATTCAATGGTAGACCCCTATGACCCCATTTCCCTTTAGATTAATTAATGTATCCCCCGAAAATAGGGGTCATTCAATCCCATCAAAACGATAGCTTCTTGGATATGATCTTTTTCAATATGCTCTGAACCCACTAAATCCGCTATTGTCCTTGAAACTAACAATAATTTTACTTCCATCCTTTTTGTTAGATCAAAATCTTTATATGCTTTTTGGAAAAGTTTTATTGAATCAACTTTAAGTTCCCCATTCCATTTTTTAAATTCATAAGCATTTGGGACAGAAGCATTTATTGTAATGAATTCGGAATTTTTATAACGATTACTCTGAATTTTCCTGGTATTTTCAAGCATTTTACTTATTGTGCTGGTTGCATAATGGACGTTATTTACCTTTTCTTTATCATGGGAATACACTCGGACCTTTAAATCAATTCTATCCAACAAAGGTTTGCTCAACTTATCTTTATATTTGGAAACCTCATTTGCGGAACAAATACATTTTTTTTGTAAAACTTCCTTCGGATGTTTCTCGCATCTTTTACCCTCACCGACATATTCCTCTTTACAGATCGGACAAAAGTAAAGGCCCCAATCCCCACATTTACATGGATTCATTGCTGCTACTAAAATAAAATTACACGGGAACTCTATAGTACCTGTTGCACGTTGCACTCTGATAAATCTATTGTTCAAAACATTTCGTAATTGCTCAATCAGGGCTGGGGAGGACAAATTAATTTCATCGAAAAGCAGAACACCGTTATGAGCAAGCGATACTTCCCCAGGCTCAGGGTTTCTTCCGCCACCAAATAGGGCAACTTCAGTTGCTCCATTGCTAGCTTCACGGAAAGGCCTATCCAGAATAATTTCATTGCCGGAAAGCATTCCCTTTACACTGAAAATTTTATTCACTTCAAAGACTTCTTCTTTGGTTAGTGGCGGTAGAGCCCTAGACGCTGCTTGAGCAAGCATGGTTTTACCTTCACCGGGAGGCCCCACTAATAGAATATTATGTCCTCCAGCCAAAGCCACAATCATTGCTTTTTTGGCTTTTGAAACCCCTTCAATATTATTAAAATCTGGGGCATACTTTAGAGGCTTTATTTCTTTAATTTTTGATGGATTATAGCGCGCTTTGCGGGGATTTTTTAAGCCCAAAATAACTTGCCAAACTTCATTTAAATCTCTGGCTTGATAAATCGTCATGTTTTTAGCTTTTGCTATTAGTCCACCGTGCATCTCAGATTCCTCGGGGATGATAACAATTGAATCATTCGAAGCTGATGCAATAAGGCTAAACATTCCGCTGCTTGGAGCCGCTAATCTTCCACTTACAATGTCAAGAGATGCTATCAATAGATATTTGTTGTTATTACTCGCAATTGCTTTTCGGTATTTCAATATTATCTTTTCCTGTTCTATCAGAAGATTTAGCTGCTCCAACAACTCTTCCCTTTTTTTTATTTCTTTTGGTGACTTTTTTTCAATTCTTTCTCTGAGTATGTTTTGCTGAGCTTTTAAAAATTCTTGCCCTTGCAGAACGCTCGACTGGAGAAGCATTATCGCAAGTGGTAGGTCGAAGCTTGAGGAGTTTTTTACTTGATCAGGCGGATCTAATTGAATTGTATATCCAGAATTATTTACAAAATCAGACCAAGGACCCTCAATTGTCTCTATCGCTTTAATAGCTCTAGCGTAACCTTCCTTAACAACCTGCTTAGCCAAACCTAGTATTTTCGCTCCACGACCCCGTTCTTCTTTAACTGCACTGAATTTAATCGAATGGCCCTCAATGCCCGAAAGATCAGCTCCGTAAATATCCATATTCGCCCATCCTCATATGTTCATGTTTTAATGAATGGTGGTAAAGACATAGCGTAACAAGATTTTCAGGATTATTCGATCCACCTCTAGATAACGGAATAATATGATGGATCTGCAACGGTCCGCTGCATCGCTCATCTCCCTCTTGGCATTTGAAATCATCACGTTGTAATATCTCCATCCTTAAATCGTCCCAATCCTGTGGATAGCCCTCTGCGTTAGTTGCTTTAAAGTCTGCAAAGGTATTTTTGCTTATTCTAATACCCCTTATATTTTCAACCTCTTCCCATTCCTTATCCAGGTTGCTACAACTATCAATAGCCGCTCTAAAGTTTCTTTCTAATAAAATATGCTTCTGAAGAAAATCTTCAAAATCTCGAACTTTTTCATCACTATTTAGAATGCCAAAACTCAATAGTTTTTTGATAGAGTTAAAAGCTCTAATCTTCTTGAGTTGTGATTCGAGGATTTTAGTCTCTTTTTCTAGCTTGCTAAGCATGCAACACCTCGTGAACTCTATAAATATCGGCCAAATATTCTTTTAAAAGAATTAAAAATGATTTTAGGTCAAACAACTGGACTTTTCTTCTTACTACTAAAACTCTGTTCCCTTTTTGTAAAGAAACTCCTATGGTAGAACTGAAATCAATATCTCCAGATACTTCCAAAATATATCCAATCAATTCTGGCTGATAGTTGAAATAGGACCTCAGCAAGATAAGGTTGTTATCCAAATAAAAATTTAGGAGAATCTCGATATCTTTATCCTCCAAAGAGATATTCAATTCATGGCATATTTGGTTTATTGACTGTATCCTTAGCCAATTTAATCCTTTAAGTTGTTGTAAAATGTCTTCGAATAAGACACCATCAGCTTTAATATTCTCACGTTTTTGGAAACCTTCACCTTTATCTGCTGAACATGATCTTTCTTCAGTTAGAAGGTTATTTAGTTTGTCCTCAAATGAACGGTTATTAAAATTATCATTGTTTTTCTCATAATCCTCATCTTCAAGAATCTTTGACGAGTTCTTTATTACAAGGTTTGAAAAGATATCGGGTATTTCAAGACCAATTTGGGAAATGCTTTTTTCTGTTTGTGACTCTTGATTTTCATCAACCCCTCTATAGTAGTTGTTAATCCTATCGTCAGGAAAATCATAATTACCAAATTTCTTTTCCTGTGCATAAACTCTTTGGAGAATCTTATCGACATGTTCATCGGAGTAAAACAGCTTAGCTTTTAAACATCTAGTTTTATATTCTCTATCCAACCTAATACGAGCGTTTTTGTTTGTGTGATATTTTTCCAGAATTTCACTCCTGGCAAGAGAGTTGATAGATTCCTTAATTTTTTTAACAAACTTTGCCCGCACTGCTTGTCTTGTTAATATATGACACCTTTTGATGACTTCTTTAATAAGGCCCTCGGTTGTTGCGCTTTGCTTCGGTCTTTGAGATAAAACATTGACCAAGATGCATTTAAAATCATCTTTTTCAAAAAATTCAAGCAATCGGAGATTGTCTACGCTTTGATATTGCTCTACCAATTTATCATTTTGCAAAATGTCTTCTTCTGCATGCTCCAACATTCTCCCCTCCCTTTTGATCTTAACTCATTTGCTTCAAAAGGTTGCTTAATTGCTTCGAGTTTTGGGGCGGGTTTGCCTAAATGACCTTTACTACCAAAAGGATCAAGCATATTCTTTTTCCATTTCT
>CAZMFK010000175.1:0-3981 GCA_964565545.1 uncultured Caldisericota bacterium
GCTGAAGATATGCTTTTTATTTCCAGTTTGCAGCCACATATGATTGGGATTGGACCTTATTTACCCCACCATCAGACTCCATTTGCCTATCAAACAAAGGGCTCTCTTGAAAGGACTTTGCTGATGATTGCCTATTTACGTTTGATGATTCCTCATGCATTAATCCCATCCACTACAGCATTGGGTACTATTAACGAAAAAGGAAGAGAGCTTGGAATCCTTGCAGGAGCTAATGTAATTATGCCAAATTTAAGCCCTGTGGAAGTAAGGACAGATTACATGCTTTACGATAACAAAATTTGTACTGGAGAGGAAGCTGCTGAGTGCTTTTATTGTATGGAACAAAGGATGAACAGCATTGGATGCCAGATAGTATCTCACCGAGGGGATTGCAAGGATCCGTTGGATTTTTGTTAAGCCAAACCCAGGGAAAATTACCTGATAAAAGCTCATGCCTTATTTTTTTTCTTGTTTTTGCTACTATATTACTGAAGAGGTAAATGATGGTAAGAAAAATCATTGGATTTGTTGCTTTTGCAGCTACAAGTATTTCATTTTTGTTTTTTTCGCTATGGAAAGCGCCCAGCAAAGTTCATTATGCCATTCTTGTACTGATTACTGTTCCTACTCTTTTTGGTCTTTTGCGACACTGGTTTGAGTGTACTGATTGTAGCTTTCCAGGAAAACATTTTATCATGGATAAAAATAAATACTTTATTTTTATCAGTGCTTTTATCGCAGTAGTCATGACCTGGTTTATGAATCATGAAATGGGTTTGGGTGCTTTTGTTGCCAATGGAACGATTGGGCTGATTGCTGCCACCCTTTTGCCTACCGTTATTGCAGGAACTGCTTATGCAGCTTCTTTTGTTGGCATGTCTTCGTTGGGTATTCTGCCTAATATCCAGGCAGCTTGTATTGCAGGTTTAGTGGTGGGAATTGTGCTGGTCCTTACGGAAGAGATATATGCAGGCATTGGTGGCAAAGGTGGGACAAGCGCAGCATTGTCAACACATTTATCTCGATTTTTTATTCATCTGCTAAAGTAAATGATGGAGGAAAAATGAGTCCTGTTTATCAAATAATCATTATATCGATTATCTCGGGGATGTTGACCTATACCATCAATGTAAAGCTAAAAAAGGGGGGAGTTTTTGGATCAGCCTTAATTGTTATGGTTTCAGGATTGCTGTACAAATTCTATCTTGAACAGCATTTTCCTGGAATAGTTGCTACTTTTCCTGCTGTAGCCACTACTGCCAGCTATGCTGGAATGGTATCAGAAAAATACGTCAAAAATATTTGGCAAATGGGTATCGTGGGATTGATTGCAGGAACACTTTTTTTTGCTGGGAGTACTGCTTTTTCGGATAATTCAGAGGCATGGTTCAGAGGCGTGGGAGGAACCTTGGGCACTATTGCTGCTATCGCATGTTTTGCTTTTATCAGCATCAATAAGCTTTATACTCGATACGTCATACCAAAGAATTCATCTTGCCAAAACCAGGCAACCCAATAAAATTTCTCACTATTAGTGAATTTTTTGACCATGGTAGTATAATAGCTTTGATTTAAGCAAAAAAGAAAGGTTAAAACCATGGGCATAACAGATATAAGCAACAAACCAATACAATTTAGAAGAGCTATAGCAAAAGGATTTATTCGTCTTAACCCAGAAACGCTGAAAGAAATAAAAAATAAAACTATCAAAAAAGGGGATCCGATTACAGTCGCAGAAACAGCCGCTTTATTTGCTGTCAAACAAACACCCCAACTCATTCCCCATTGCCATCCCATTCCCATTCAATCCGTAGAAGTGTTGTTTGATATTTCTGATCTTGGGATTGGCGTAAGCATTGAAGTTTGTTCAAAAGGATCAACTGGAGTAGAAATTGAAGCTATCACCGGTGTTTCTATTGCATTATGCACTTTGTGGGATATGGTGAAATATTTGGAAAAAGATACTATGGGGCAATATCCACATACTTCCATTCAGTTTATCGAGGTTGAAAAAAAGGAGAAAAGTTATGGCTAAACCAGGTTTTCACCAGCTTTATTCATTACAAGAAGCGCTGGGATTGCTCATTAATCTTGCTCCTGAAGCCAATGAATCATGTATTGCAGTTCAGGATTCTCTTGGTTGCATACTCTCAAGAGATGTTCTCTCTCCAATAGCCATTCCATCTTTTGCAAAATCAGCTATGGATGGCTATGCAGTAATAGCTGAAGATACTTTCCAGGCCTCCTTAAATCGTCCCGTGAAATTATCTTTTGCAGGGGAAATACTCCCTGCATGTCCATCTGACAGAAAACTAAATCATGGCGAATGCATGGAAATTGCAACTGGAGCGCCTATTCCAGAGGGAGCAGATGGTATTGTCATGGTAGAACACAGCGAAAGAGAGAATCAAACTGTTTTTCTCTTTAAACCTGCTGTTCCGGGAGAACATATTATCTCGCCGGGATCAGACGTATCTGAAAACCAATGCATATTGAATCAGGGCACTCGCCTTGAACCAAGACATACAGCCTTGCTCTCAGGATTAGGCATGATGGAAATTCATGTTTTTTCCCCTCTATTAGCTGGAGTGTGCTCTTCAGGCAATGAAATAGTTCGCCCGCCTGCTCAACTAGAGCAGGGTCAATCTTATGACATCAATTCCAGAGCCCTTATTGATGTCCTCAGATCATACGGGTGTAATACCAAAGATTTTGGCGTTGTTTCGGATGATCTTGATACCATGATAAAAACATTCCAGGAAATGGCTAGAAGCTGTGATTTGATTATTATCAGTGGAGGCTCTTCGCTTGGAACTAAAGATTTAATGGTGGAGGCAATTCAAAAAATTGGAAAAATACATGTTCATGGAATTGCCGTAAAACCTGGCAAGCCAACTTTGATAGGAACCATAGAAAACAAGATTTTTTTGGGACTTCCCGGGCACCCCACTTCAGCTTTGTCCAATTTTTACATCTTAATAGAACCTTTCTTAAACCATATTTATAAGGTTAAAAAAACTTTGAAACCTATCATGCATGCCAGATTAACATCCAAAGTTGCTTCAACCATTGGGAGGTTGGAATATCTTCCAGTAAAAATTGAACAAAAAGAAGAAGAATACTTTGCAAAACCGATTATGCGGGGGTCTAGCGCTATATCGTCACTGGTCTTAGCTGACGGATATATTGAAATACACGAAAATATCGAAGTATTGGATAAAGAAACTTTGGTAAAAGTAGTATTGTTTACCTGAGGGAGATAAATATGGTTAAAGCAGGAATTTTGGTGGTATCAGACAGTTCCTATAGGCAGGAGAGAGTTAGTACAACTCAACACATCATTAGTGACCTGATAGCTTCCATAGCTTCGGAGTCAACTATAAAAATAGTTCCAGATGAGTTGGATTTAATCAAACAAAACCTTGTTCAATGGATCGATGATGAGAAGCTGGATCTCATCATAACTACAGGCGGAACTGGATTAAGCCCAAGAGACAATACTCCTGAGGCCACACTTCAAGTCATTGAAAAAGAAATCCCTGGTATAGCAGAATACGCAAGAGTTAAAACTTCGATGATAACTCCTCTGGCTTGTTTATCTCGTTCCATTTGTGGCATCCGAGGTCAGTCCCTTGTTATTAATCTTCCTGGCAGTGAAAAAGCAGTTAAAGAATGGCTTACTGTTCTTTTGCCCCTGCTTCCTCACGCTCTTGAACTAATCAAAGGCCAGGCACATCGATGCGGAGGGTAAAAATGATTAAGATTGAAGTATTGTTGTTTGCTGGAATTCGTGACAGCATTGGCCAGGAAAAACTACAATTAAATTTAACAAAAGGTTCTACGCTAAAACAATTGATGGATAGTATGTTTCAGCAATATCCTGAAATCAAACAGCTTTTCCTTAGCTGCCAGTTTATTGTTAATTGCTCCATTATTGATCCTGATTATGAGCTTAAAGATCAGGATGAAGTAGCAGTTTTG
>CAZMFK010000176.1:0-3948 GCA_964565545.1 uncultured Caldisericota bacterium
AAAGGTCAAACAATGGTTTTTCGGAGGTAACTTGTGCCACTCCAAAGGTTTAACGTTGCTTACAAAAAGTTCTCCCCACCCCCTCAGGGATCTCCTGCTTTTGGGCTTGTTACCTCGGACGTGCTCATGTGTTGTTCATCATTTATGTATCTAACCAAAGAAAGGAAGTGTCAATGAAGTTTTTGTTGCTGCAAGACCGTCATTTAAGGGCTTCTTTTTCGAGAGAGAGAGAGAGAGAGTAAACATTCATCACAGTTTTTTACCCTCAACAAAAAGGGCTTAATTGCATGTTTGTTAGCAATCTGCTTTGCTTTTTTATGTTTAAACTTAAACGATCACCCTATCAATGCCTCTTCCATTCAAATGAATCCCACACCTATGATTGAAATCCTATTTGAACCTTTGAACGCTCTCTTGTTGCATCAGGATGGCATACTTCGCATCCCGTTCATTGCAGGTTTAGTGTCTAACCAAACCCCTCCAACAGCCACATTCAGCACTATCGAAATCTATGCGATAAACGACGATACTGAAGACTATATTTCCTGTTATACGGTCAATGAGCCGCTTGTTACTTGTTGGATGGAAAGTTACAGAGATGCTGATGATAATCTTAAACAAGTTGAAAAAGTTGAAGCTGATTGCGTATTCGAAAATAATGAATATGTATTAAGTTACACCAATACCTTGAAAGAAGCCATAGGTATAGGACCCAATGGTATTGAAGAGCACAACGATAATCCCTCTATAAACAAGTTATATGACTCCATCGAGGACGAAAAGCAAGTTGTCCTCGATGTGTTAGATCTTTTTGACTCCTTTGAAGCAGGAGATCAAGAAGTAATCATCCTGAAAGGAGTTTTCTCCCTACCAGGCCAAACCTTAATGATCGAAAGAGAAGTCACTATATATATGACCGTAGGGCGTCAAGACATTCAGTTAAGCACCCCTCCTATTACAGGTGACATAGATTTACGTTTTAAAAATTTGAATTTTTATAAAGGAGATGGTCATATACATTCAGTATATAGTGATGGATGCCAAGAGATTCAACACGCTCCTCAAGATAATGAAGATGCTCGAATGCTTACTTTGGCTCATTTTAAACATAAAAGACAAAAAATGGATTGGTTAATTTTTACAGAACATGCCTGTTGTATGGTTAATGGGCAAGAAGGAAAAAGCAATTGGCTGTTCGATGGTTGTAAGCATGGTTGCGAGCAGTTGACTAGTTTTCGTAATAAATGCGCAGAAGCTGAATTAATGGAGCGATATGAAGGTAAGAGTCATTTTTTAGTTATCCCTGCGGTTGAAATTGGTGTGCTTACGGGTGATTCAACCTGCAATTTTCCATATACCGCTACATTTGATAAAGAAACAACAAGCCATGTGCTCCACTATTTTGGGCCACATAATAATGAGCCAGTTAAAGCTTTTGCAGAAGAACATATCAATGGAACTGCTTACTTAAAAAATGGCGCCAACGATGTATGCAATAATACAGGTTTGGGTCCCAATGGCTGGTGCGTAATTGCCCATCCAGCAGGGGGGTACAAAGATTGGTATAACTGGAAAATGTTTCCACGTGATGTAACTGAGTGGAATCAAGAATGGTCATTTCATCGATCTCCTTCGGTGATTCGAAGCTATGGGGATAGCCTAACTGGGAATAATGGTATGGGTTTCATGGGAATGGAAATCATTTCTAACGGAAGAGTTCAAAATGATGCCTGGGATCACTATCTTCACTACGACAAAGAGATCACGATCAACAAATGGAATGAAGCTGGTCTTAATAAATTTGTTGTTGGAATTGGGAATTCAGATTGTCATCAACTGTGGATATCAAAACCGAAGTTCGAAGATCTAACTGGTTTAAAGAAAGGGCATCTTGGAGGTTATTGTTTAGTCGATAATGTATAAGAACGGGAAGTCAAATATTTTGAGGATAAGCCCTATTGGAAAGCAGCATTTAAGAATGCGATGTTCGGTAGAGGTTGTACATTTGTATACTGCGACCAGATACCTTTCACTAGCAAGATACTATTAGAAGCTCTGCGCTCCTGCGGAAAAAGCACAGGAGTTATGGGGGGAGTTACTGCATCAGATATTGGCTCATTTGCGACCTTCACAGCAAATACTGTTCCCTCGGGAGGATTAGTGGAATTAGGTAATACTGATTTAGTACTTCAATTATGGGCTTACCCCTTTCTTAAGGGTCTTGGAACCAAGCTTTCTTATAAAGTCATTGGAGATGGAGATAGTTCTCCAACTCCAAGAGTATTAAGGGATTATAGCACTATCATTGATACTGAATATACTGGCAAACCAATTACCATTCTAAACAATGAAATCAATAACTATGACTGGATTCGGGTGGAGTTTGAATTTGAGTTTTATGGTGATAGCGAAAAAAAGGTGAAATGGACAGATACTGCAATATGCAATCCAGTATTCATAAAAAAGAGCTTTTAGCCCAATGAGTACTAAATCATCTTATTCACTTCCTTGGTTTAAGGCGCTGAAGTTTTCATTGCGAATGATGCGCCAGTCGTTTTTCAAGCTTTTTATCCCTTCCATGGCTTTGAGTTTTGTGATGGGGGCTTTTCATTTTTTTATAGGATTAATTTTGTTTACTGGTCATCATGTAGGTGAATATTTTTCTGTGAAACTTATAGTTATTTTAATCTTACATACTATTGTTGCCCTTCCTATCTATGCTAGTATATATCCTTTGTTGAAACATTATGTTCTTTTGGTTGGTTTACAGGAGCTGAATCCTTTTCTTTTAAGGGAATACAAGCAGGTACTAAGAAAGAATAGGTTAAGTATTTTCTTGGGATTAGTTAAGATTTCATTGAAAAGGTTTTGGTTTCAAAGCTTGTCTTTTCTAATTCTACTGCTTCCTATATCATTTTATGAGTTCCTCAACCTACGTGGAATAGCTATCGTGTTACTCGCCTCCATTGTCGCTCTTTTACCAGTTGCATGGAGCTATTTTCACTACTTTTTTGCTGAGTTGAACACAATAGACGAGATGTCTCAAGACCCCAGACCTGATTTCATCCCGAGTTTTAGCTCTTCTCCATCCAACAAAAAGCTCTTCTGGCCTATCCTGAGCTGGAAAACTCTTTTATCTGTAGTATATTTAGTATTTTTGTTTTGTTTGAATCTGATCTTTCATAGCTTTAAAGAAGGAATCAAACTGGTTCTCATCAAGTTTGTCAAGATAGATTTAGTAATAGAGTCTTTGTCACCATTTTTAGTGATCACTGCTTTCTTTCCGTGGTTTGATCTTAACTTTTTTTCTAATTCCATTCTGGTCCATACCTTCTGGCTCCAAGCTCTTTTCCTCCTGCTCTTCGGTCTCTTGACTGCCTTTTTCTTTCTGGTGGAAACCCTTTCTTCAGTCTATTTTTACCGATCAACTCATGAGGATTAATGGCCCTTATCCCTGACTCCCTTCACTGTTCCAGCCCCCTGATTCCTGGTACCCGATGTTCTCAAGAGCGGTATAAACAAGGAGTCCACACCGGGTCAGGGCAGACAGAAATTGAAAGAGGTGATAAAAATGAAATACCTGGGTATCTTTTGTAGAAAGCCTGGCAAATCGGTTTTATGCATTGTTTTGACCCTTTTGGTTGTGAACGCTTCATCTATCAGTTTATCCAGTACCAAAGATGCACCGCTCCATGTCATCGAAATCTGTAACAGCAACTGGGCAGCGGGAAGGCAGATCGTGGAGTATGCTGCTTGGGATTTGACTATGATGTTTCCTTCAACGTTTTTACTAAGCTATTTGACCCATGATGAAAAGTTATCTGATGCCCACCTTCGCGCAAAGTATATTTCCCCTGAGGACGCTATACCTGCTGTATTTATCAACGGAAAGCATGCTTTTTATGGTCGTCCCAGTCAAGGATCCGGGCACCATTACCATTGGCGGAA
>CAZMFK010000177.1:0-3932 GCA_964565545.1 uncultured Caldisericota bacterium
GCGTGCCAGCTTGGAAGAGCTATCAATTATAAAAATGCTGGTACTTGCGAATTTTTAGCCGATCAGGAAGACCATTTTTATTTACTGGAAATTAATGCCAGAATTCAGGTTGAACATCCCATTACAGAAGAAACAACAGGAATTGATATTGTAAAAAGCCAAATTCTTACTGCAGAAAACCATTGTCTTCCTTTTGATCAATCTCAAATCAAACAATCTGGTTGGGCTTTTGAGTTTCGAATAACTGCAGAGGACCCCTATACTTTTACGCCAAGCTCTGGTACTATCGATTTTCTCCATTTTCCATCAGGCAGAAATGTTCGCGTAGATTCCCATGTATATCAGGGTTATACTATTCCAGCCCACTATGATTCAATGATTGCTAAACTTATTGTGCGAGAAAAAGATAGAAACCACTGTCTCAGTATTGCTAAAAGAAGTCTGGAAGAATGCACTATCGAAGGGATCAAAACTAATATCCCTTTGTTGTTACAACTTTTGGAACATCCACATTTTCAAAAAGGTGTCATCCATACTGGATTTATTCAACAATGGCTGGATGAGAGAAATACTATTTAAAAACGTACAATAGTTTCAAATGAATATTGATTTTTTAATTTTTCTGCAGCCTCATGCAGATATGATGCTGGATAAGGTTCAATTTTTTCATATGCAGGATCAATTACTCCTTTGGGACGAAAGCCCTGAAGAACAAAAAGCTTGCAATCTTTAATCATTTCTCCCATTTCAATCAACTTATCCATATCTATCAAGCCAGGAACCACAGTAGTTCTTATCTCTACACCAATGGAAGAAGCAAACAAGATTCCCATGGTTTGGCGAACTTTATCATAGCTATTTTCTAATTTGGTAACTTCATCATATTGATCAATACTGGTTTTAAGATCCATAGCCACATAATCAAGCCACCCTTCTTCAATGCCTTTTTTTACAAATTCAGGATTAGATCCATTGGTATCAAGCTTAACTAAAAGAGATTTTTTACATGAATTAATTCGCTTAAGGTCTTGAATGAAACAGATAAGTTGATCGTTATGGATTGTTGGTTCTCCCCCTGAAATCACTACCCCATCAATAAAATTGGATCTTGCTTTAATTTTTTCTACAATTTCAGCTTCAGGAATGTCAGGCTGAAACTGCAGTTTATCTGGAAGCACGAGAGATGCATTTTGGCAAAAAGGACAAACAAAATTACACCCCCCTGTAAAAACTACCGCTGAAATCTGGGAGGGATAATCAATCAGACTGGTTCCAATAAAACCTTTAATCATGATACTTTAACCTTCAATGTTTTTCGTTGCTTAAATTCTTGTTTTTTTCCTTTATTCCAATTTTCTACTGGTCTAAAATACCCTACAATTCGGGAATATATTTCTGGTCGGATAAACAGTTCTTCAGATTCTTCTTCAATTTTCCTACCATAGATTTTAAGTTCTTCTTCAGAGTGTTCCTTGGGACAAACCGATTGCATGCCATTTAAATATCCATGGACAGGGCATACGGAAAAAGTGGGGGTAAGGGTAAAGTAGGGAAGACTATAATTGCTAACAATTTTGCGCACCAAATCTCTTGCCATTTTCCAATCATAAATAGATTCACCCAAAAACAGATGGACCACCGTACCTCCCGTAAACATAGTCTGAAGATCATTTTGGTGCTCCATTACTTCATATATGTCATGCTCTTCATCAACGGGAAGGTGAACAGAATTGGTATAGTAAGGAGTTGTGTCATCTCCTGATGTCACAATGCCTTCATAATATGTTTTGTCCTTTTTTGCCAGGCTATACGAAGCGCCTTCAGCTGGAGTAGCTTCAAGATTATACAGGTTGTCAGTTTCTTCTTGAAAAGTACGGATTTTGTCAAGCATAAAGCTAATAACCTCTTGGGACCACTCCTTTGACTCAGGATGAGAAATAGGTTTGCCTAAAAAGTTCAGACATGCTTCATTTAAGCCAACTAAGCCAATCGTTGAAAAATGATTGCCCCAATATGTTTTAAAGTTATTTTTTACTTTCGAAAGATAATAAGCAGAATAAGGATAGAGCCCTTTTTCAGTAAATGCTTCAATGATTTTGCGTTTAATCTCCAAAGAGGTTTTTGCCATTTCCATGACTGATGAAAGGTTATCAAACAAATCGTTTTTATTTCTTGAAGTATAAGCTAATCTAGGAATGTTTATCGTGACCACACCAATGGAACCGGTAAGGGGATTAGCCCCAAACAGCCCTCCTCCTCGTTTTTGTAGTTCACGGTTGTCAAGCCGCAATCTACAACACATACTTCTGGCATCTTCAGGATTCATATCAGAATTAACATAATTGGCAAAATAGGGAACTCCATATTTGGCAGTCATTTCCCAAATTTCTTTTAAGTTATCGTTTTCCCAATCAAAATCCGAGGCAATATTATAGGTTGGGATTGGAAAAGTAAATATTCTTCCTTTTCGATCACCCTCCATCATTAATTCTGCAAATGCTCGATTGATCATATTCATTTCTTTTTGGAACTCCCCATAGACCATAGGTAGTTTTTTTCCAGCAAACATAACTTTTTTGTCCTTAAAGTTGTTCGGGGGAACCAAGTCAAAAGTTAAATTAGTAAAGGGAGTTTGAAAACCAACTCGAGTAGGAACATTCAAGTTAAATATAAACTCCTGCATAGCTTGTTTGACTTCGCTATAACTTAGTTTGTCAAAGCGAACAAATGGAGCCAGGAGGGTATCAAAATTGCTAAAAGCCTGAGCACCTGCAGCTTCGCCCTGAAGCGTATAAAAGAAATTCACTACCTGGCCCAAAGCAGTTCTAAAATGCTTGGGAGGAGATGATTCAATTTTGCCTCTAACACCACCAAATCCCAACTGAATAAGATCTTCAAGATTCCATCCCACGCAATATGGACCCAAAACACCTAAATCATGCAAATGAAAGAGGCCCGTATCATGAGCAATACGAATCTCTTCAGGATAGATTTTATTCAGCCAGTAACGAGATATCAGCGAAGAAGAAACATTAAAGTTCAAGCCCTGCAAAGAATAAGTCATGTTGGAGTTTTCGCTAATTCTCCAATCACTTCTATCCAGATATTGTTCAATCAGATTAAGTGCGGACGGAAGATTTTCAGCCAAATCTCTGGCTTCTCTTCTTTTAGCCCTATAAAGAATATATATTTTGGCAATTTCAGCATAATCATGCTTAATAAGTACTCGCTCTACAATATCTTGGATTTCTTCAACGGAGGGAATGCTTCCTCTTCTAAAAAACTCTTTGTCTAAAATAAACTCAACATTTTTCGATAATTCAAAGCTTTCCTTAAAAGGAATTTGGTTGACAGCTTTTGCAGCTTTTTGAATAGCTACTTCAATTTTCTCTCGCTGATAAGGAACAATACTTCCGTCCCGTTTGCGTGTTAATCGTTCCATCTGTTTTCTCCTTCAAATAGTTTGCTAAATATAGTTTTACCATAACGACCTAAAAAAAACATTATAAAAACGAGTATATAGCTAAAACTAAGATACAAACCAATTTGTTCCAAGAAAAAAATAATGGTAAATAAAAAATCCCCTGCAGAAAAATCTCTGCAGGGGATTTTAAAGCAATCAAAACCTAGAGCGCTCTAGGGAAGGGTGTCCCTCGTAATTTTGACTGTACGGGTAGTGGCATCATATTCAACAGTAGCTCCCAGAATTTCAGCAACAAATCGAACTGGTACGAAAGTCCGTTCTGCACGAATAACCGGAGGAGCATCAATAGTATAAGATTTGCCATTAACCATCACGGTAGTATTTCCAATTTGCATGGTAATATTAAGATCTCCCAGCACAATGGTTATACCACGTGTAGCTGCTTCATAGTTAACTTCAGCACCAAAAGCTTCTGCAATAAATCGCAGGGGGACCATGGTGCGGCCGC
>CAZMFK010000178.1:0-3880 GCA_964565545.1 uncultured Caldisericota bacterium
AGGATACCTTTGAGAATGGGAGGGCCACCACGGCCAGGATCGCCAGGACCAGGCTGTCCGGGTCGCTCAAACTTGCCAAAAGCAACCAGATGGGCTGTCATGGTCATTGTTTCGGGATTGATTGGTCCTATGACATGGATTTCTTCCCCATTAGAAAAGTCTTCCGCTTTGGCTTGATTCATATCGCGAATAAACCGAGTTTGGTCGTGGTAAGTAACTTTGATAATGCGTTCATTGCCTTCGGGGTCTTTGTGTTTGAGTTCAAAGGTTTTATCCTGCAAATTGAGTTTATCCAGGATACCTTTGAGAATGGGAGGGCCACCACGGCCAGGATCGCCAGGACCAGGCTTTTCCCGCTCAGATGTCCAGGCAATAACCTGGGCTGTAATTAGCGTTTTGTCTTCAGACATAGTGCCAGAAACGACTACCATCAAATCATTTTTTAAATCACCTGCTTCAGCCTTTTCTCCATCGTTAATAAAAATGGTATCTAAACTAAAGAGCACTTTCCATGCCTGTTTTTCTGCTTTCAGAGTAAAGGTTTGTTTTTCCAGATTAAGTTCTTGAACAATTCCACGTTGTTTAGCTTTAGCCGGAGCTGCCCGTACAGTGCTAATGGCACTTAAGACCAGCATCAGACTCATCAGAATGCTTATGCTTTTTTTCATTTACTTTCTCCTTCCTTTCGAAGTGTTGTGTTAAAAATTATACAACTCATTCTATGCTAAATACTCGGAATGAAAAAAAAAGTTACGAAAAAAATACAAATTCTTTTTTTTACACATTTTTGTATAATATATTTTAAACAGCATTTGAAAAGGAGTCGAATCAGATGGCTTATTTAGCTTTGGTAGTTATTTTAGGATTCCTTGGAGCGATGGCCTTCTTTCTCATGCAAAAAAAGAAAGTCGAGACCAATAGTATTATGGAGCTTGCAAAAACAGAAGGATGGAACTATATTGAACAAATAGGCGGGATTGACGGTATTTATTCCCTGGAAGGATCATTGCCTAATGAAGCCTCCTGGAAACTCACCGCTTATGCTCCTTCCAGCGAACGCCACAATGCCATGCTGAATGTATCCAGTGAATACACCGAATGGAAAGCTTCTTTTCCTTTAAAGGATTTTCAGTGCTATATCATGCCAAAAGATCCTTCAATGAAAATGATACCCCAGGACAAGATGTTTCAATCCCTAAAAGTAGCATGGAAGAAAATGGGATTAGCAGCAGATGCATGGATTTTATTTGAACCCGAGGACACTGAGTTGCATAACTCTTATCTTATAGTTACTAATCAGATCCTCACCTTTAAGAATATGCTGAATCAAAAACTTATAAGCCAATTAAAGAGCTTTGCCTTATTACCTTATATCCGACGTCCAAGTTTTCAATTTGATAAAAATCAAATGGGGGTTCAATTTAGAAAAGTAATTGATAAGCCTCGTGAGATCAAAGAATTAGTTACACTGGGACTTGCTTTTTACCATGCTTTAAAGCCATAATGACTCAATTTTAAGGAGGTAGGCAAACAGATGAGCAATTTCAAATGCAATAAAAATGAAAAAGAGCTTGGAAGGTGGACTACCAATTTTATTCCTCATGGAGGAGGAAGATATACGGGCCAGTTAGTCGTAACTGATCAAAGAGTAGTCTTCCATGCCAAATTTGATACTTCGTTGCAAGGCGTGATTGGAGATCTGTTTTTTATCAACACCAGTGAAACTGGACATTTGATTGCTATTCCCAAAGAGCACATTAGCGAAATAGCTACTAAAATCAGCTTTTTGAACAAGCGTATCCTTCTAAATACTAATGATGGTCAAAGCTATATTGTAGACAATGGCATGTTGCCAGTTGAAAACATTTTGCATGCCCTAAGCAAAATGAAATAGAAGAATAGCCAAGCTATCCTTCTATTTCCCAATAAAAATCATCACTAATATCAATAGGTTTGAACTTGATGGTAGAGTTGCCTATGCCGGTGATGCTATTAGCAATGATACGGCCTTCGATGCTGGCATTTCCAACCAAACGCAAGTCTGCATTTGGAGCATACAAAAGGGCGTCATTGAGATTGGCTGTTCCTCCGTCAGATACATAAACCTGCTCGCCTGCCACCATTACACTCCCAACAATTGTGGTACTCCCTCCAAAACGTGCTCCGGAGGTTTGGGTGTAAATAGATCCGTTGTAGTGAGTATTACCAAAAAACTCCAGAGAATCCTGACCGCTATAATACATGATCACGTTTTTGGATAATCCAGAAGAGTTTAAGGTAGAGCTTCCGCCAAAGCTAAAGGTGTTATTGACTTTAAGGATAAGCTTGCCATCCCCAACCAGATTGATATGTCCCTGTGCTACATCCAAGTTATCAACTAATAGCGTCAGTACATCTCCTTCGTTGCCTGTATCAATGGTTATGCTTTTGTTGGACAATAATTCAATGGAGGAATAATAGCCACTTTCTGAAATGGTATGCACTCCTGCCCCACCAGACAATCGCAAGCTACCCTGGTTGGGAAGATCATCGCTTGAAATGCTGGGGAAAACCGGCATGGGAAAGTTCCATTCGTGGTTAGCATTCTCCCAAACGGTACCATCAACATAACTGGATCCACTAGCAACTAAACTGCCATTCGTCACCACATTGCCAAAAATTTTGGAACTTCCGGTTAGAGTAACGTTTTCTGCTGAATAAATTACATTTTCATCATAGAGGTTGAGCTCAGGGGGAAACCAGGGCTCGTTTGATCCGCTGCTGGTATCTTCTCCTTCGTTCCATCCAGGGGGAAGGATAAAAGCATCTTGTATTTCCATATTGAGCTGATCAGCCATACGAGAAAAAGCAGCTACGGTTGCAGTACGAAGAGGAGGCATTGCAATAGTAAATGCCAAAACAAAAAACGATAGAACCAGCGCATATTCTATAATAGTCTGACCCTGTTCGTCTTTTAATATTTTTTTCATGAGTGCACCTCTTCTTTCATGCATAATAAATAGACCTATTCAATGTAATTATATCTTAAATTCGTATCAGTCAATGGATTATTTAAGCTTTTTTCTTTCATTTTTTTTTATGGACATCGTTTCTTTTTAAAAGATAATGTTAGTGCAAGATACCGTGAAAGGAGCATATAGAAATGTGGGGATTACCTTGGTCAACCTTTTTAGCTTTTATTGCTTTGGTTTTGACTGTTCTTGCGGCTTTTGTCTGGGCTCTGATCTCAAAAAAAGATGACAAAAATGATTCTTCGGAGGACGAAGTATGAATCCATCTTATTTATATTTGATCATTTTAATTTTGTATTTTGTTTTTTTGGTTTTAATTGGCTTCATTACTCAGAAAAGCACTAAGTCAACCGAAGACTATCATATCGGAGGAAGAAAGATAGGCGCTACAGTCAGCGCTCTTTCTTTTGTAGCAGCATATTTTAGTTCGGTTGTGATCATTGGAGGAGGAGGATTTGGGTACAAATATGGCTTATCCACTCTTTGGATAGCAGCAGTCAATGTTTTTTTGGGTTGTTTTCTTGCCTGGCTGGTATTGGGAAAAAGAACCCGCTGGATGACTGCAAAACTAAATGCTATCACCGTTCCAGATTTTTTTGCCAAACGCTACCAGCTTCCTTCTGCAAGGATATTTATTTCCCTTGTGGTCGCCTTGTTTTTGATTGTTTACAATATTAGCATATTAAAAGGCCTTGGACACACTTTTGAGATTCTTCTCAACACTTCCTACATCTGGGGAGTTTTGATTTCAGGTCTTATTGTGCTGTTCTATGTTTCCTTTGGAGGATACATGGCAGTTGTCTGGACGGGATTTATCCAGGCCATTATTATGGGTGGCGGACTCTTGCTCCTGCTGTACCGTACCCTGC
>CAZMFK010000179.1:0-3877 GCA_964565545.1 uncultured Caldisericota bacterium
CGGAGGATGGAAAAAATAGTGTTCAGTGGCACTGGACCTGTTTGCTCAATGATCTGGCGGATAGAATAGCCTTCGATGAAATCCATAACATAATAAAACTGGTTATTTTCTCTGCCATAATCAAGCACACGCAGAACTGTAGGCTGATGAAGGGCATTTAGGGCTTTGTAGTGGCTTTTAAAGCATTCAAAAAAATATTGATCTTTGCATATACAGGGATGAAGTAATTTGACTACCACTGTTTTGGAATGATTGAGATCTTTGGCTTTATAAACAATAGAAGTGCCTCCGCGGCCGATTTCTTCTATAAGCTCATAGCTACCAATGATTTTTTTGTTTTCCATATCTCCCCCCTTCTTTGGGTGAATGAGCGGGAAAATGCCTCATACAAATTTGTAGTATCAGCTAATATTACTATTTTAAAACAAAGTATAAATTACAGTCCAAAAATGTCAATGGTCCACAGGGACGCTTTAATTGGCCCATTAAAAATAATGATTAATATATTTTTCACAGGAATATCATTAATTCTTCATATCTTGTTTATGCTTTTCGGGTAATATTAGTATAGATTTTGAATCGGAGGTTGAAAAATGTATAAGGAAAAACGGAATGAATGGCGAATGGCCGGGTTGTGCTGTTTGCTTTGCGGTTTGCTTTTGGTTTCTGCCTGCTCCAGACGCAATCCTGCCACTAATATGCAAGATAAGCCTATTCAAGCTAACAAGCTTGAAGAAAAAACTTCTTTGAATGATCCAACAGATACTTTGGAAAATAAGCCACCCGATCCATTGGCAAAGGATGCTTCTCCTCCCCTGCGCTTTTCTGATGGTCCTTTTGCAGGCCAGCCCATACCTGCAGGTATTAAAGGATCGGATACCTTACTGATGACAGCAATCCTTCATGGTATTCCACTGGAAGAACTAGCAGCAGCTTTTTTGATACCTATCGATAAAGCTGATTTAGTCAGAAATGGCGACATTAAGCATCTTTATCGCGATTTAATGCTCAATGATAAAGAACTGGGCAATGGCTCTGTAATCATGTTTGTGTCTTTGTACAAGGGCATTCCTTTTGAACCCCATGAACCTACTTTTTTACTGGACCCTGCAGTGCAAATATTGAAATATCGTACGGAGCTAACTCCTGAAATGCTCCAGTATATTGAAGATCATAGAGTGTCTATGGATGAAATCGGAAACGTATACTGGGAAGTCCTGGAAGATAGAGAAGAAAATGATTATGGAGTTGAGGGCGAAGCTAGGGTGATCAACTCTAAAACAACATTTCAAGATTTATTGAACTATGGAATCAGCATGAGCGATATTCTCCGGGTGTTGCGTACTAACCTTGAGCCTGATCTGGAAAAGCCAGTGAGGGATTACTGCGTGCTGTACAAGCTCCAATTCAGCATGGTAAAGGAAGAACTAACTCGCTTATTGCCCTGAGCTGATTGATCTGATTTGATTGCTTTGATCTAGAGTAAATCAGGCTTTTAGGCCTTCCTTGAAGTGCTTTTTGTAGGATTCCACTCCCTCCTGGGTGAATGGATGAACACCAAGCAGAAGCGCACTGATGGCACAAGCTTTTTGAAAAAAATAGTATAGATAACCCAGTGTAAAGGGGCTGAGTTCTGAAAACTCCAGATGCAGGCAAGGCACGCCTCCCTCATTATGGGCCTGAAGGGTACTTTTTAGAGCGATCTGTTGCAATGAATTGAGACTTTTTCCACTCAAAGGGTCTGTTATGTAGGTAGAAAAACCAGGGATAGTTCGGAAACTTAAAAAAGTTTCCATCATCAAGCGTTTGCCTTGTTGGAGATACTGCCCCATGGAGTGTAAATCAGTAGTATAGGAAAGCGTGGATGGGAATAGACCGCAACCCATTTTTCCTTCACTTTCACCAAAAAGCTGTTTCCACCATTCCGCCAGGTAGTCTAAAAAAGGCTCAAAGGTGGCTAATATTTCGATGCTTTTTGGGATGGAGTTTCTCAGTAGAGCATATCTGGAAGCGGGATTTTCAGGATGGCAAATCTCCTGGAGCTCAACCTGAGCAGTTCGAGCACCCCGGAGAAGCTCTTTGATGTCAATTCCTGCTAAGGCCATAGGAAAAAGACCTACCGGAGTCAGGACTGAGTAGCGACCTCCGATGTCGGAAGGCACGGGAAGGGATGGGTAGCCTTCGAGTTCAGCAAGTTGGCGCAGATTTCCATGGAGGGAGTCTGTGGTGATCATGATACGTTTTTTTAGCTCATTGGTTGAATATCGTTTTATCATATACTGGAATAAAAGCTCAAAGGTGATACTGGTCTCAAGGGTACTACCTGATTTGGAAACTACATTTAAGCAGAGTTCTTGGCCTTCCAACGATTGAAGAAGTTGATGTATGCAGGGAGCACTTAGATGGTATCCAGCGTATAGGATGCGGGGTTTTGTTAACGTTTTTTGCATATCAAGCGCCTGATGGATTTCGATGGCGGAACGGGCTCCCAGATAGGAACCTCCAACTCCCAGAAGGACAAAGGTATTGCAGCGTTCACGGAATGCCTGAGCCTGGTCCTGAATTTGTTCAAGGTGTTCATCTGAAGTCTTAAGGGGAAGGGAATGCCAACCCAGGTAATCTCTGTAAGGACTTGAGGTAGAATCTAACTTTAGTGCGCTTGAAGGCAAAAGGGATTGGAGAGTTGCTAAAGTACGGGTATCCAGATCGGATTGAAGGCGAGATTCATCAAGGGAAAAGCAGGATTCCATGAGTGATAACTAAACTCCTCGCTGCTTCATCCGATAAAAGAGAAGGAAGACCTCGGTTAGAATAAAAGCCACAATGCACAACATCAGGATGTTGATGATACCCGGGTAAAGTTTGGCAAAACCTATGGGACCAGGTGCCAGGTGCTTCATCAAAATACCACTGTAAGCCCAGATAAATACAAGGCCGTAATTCATGTCTTTAAAGCGGATCATGGTGGTGATGCCAATGATAGCTCCGATTATCAGAATGAAAATGGTCCAATATGAGTGCTCTATGCCAAAAGCATTCCAACCAATACTAACCAAAAAAGCAGTAACGTTGGCTATGGTAGCAACGGTAATCCAGCCAAAATAGATACTGAAAGGCGCACGTATAAAGAGTTTGTCGTAGGTGTTGAGTGGGGCATACTGAGCAATACTGAGGCGGATAGTGATAAGGGTAAAAAGTAAAACCAGCATGATCAGCAGGGTAAGAAAGAAAATCTGGTAATGCCAGGCAAAAATCCAGGCCATGTTGGCTAGGGATGAAATAATGAAGTATATTCCAATTTTGTCTTTGAAAGCGACATGATCTTTGGAGTTGCTTTTACCGAAGAGACCGATGTGGTAAAGCACAAAACCCAGAAGCAGTAGGTATATCAGTCCCCAAATGGAAAAAGTATAGCCCTGAGGGGTAAAAAGATTGGGAAGGTTGTCTGAGATCTGTCCAGTATCAATGCCATTGATGGGGAGGATATTGGCCAGTGCATTCACGGTAACCATGGCTACATAGCTTAAAGCGACAAAAATCTTGATGAAAACGTTTTGTTTCTTTTCTTCCATTTTTTGGTCCTTTCTAATTGCTTGCTTTTATCATTATAATCATGGATGGATATGTGAAAAGATTAATTTAATGTTCGTGACTCTCTTAGCTAAAATTGTTGATGGCTTTGAAAGGAAGAACCATGAATAAAAAAGCGCTGTTGGTATTTTTAGGGTTGAGTTTTGGCATTACTATGATTTTGATAGCTATCGCAAGATGGAATGGCATGACGCTTTTTGATGGTAATTTAATCCAATCTCAACTACTGATCCTTGGCGCTATGTTTTTACCAGGTTTGTCGGCTATTTTTACGCAATGGGTGGTG
>CAZMFK010000180.1:0-3841 GCA_964565545.1 uncultured Caldisericota bacterium
ACATCTGCAAAAACACCATTCTCATATAAAATTTGTACATATCAATCTTTTTAAAGCCATGATTTCTTATCTTAAAGATATAGGAATTTTAGAAAAATCTTTTGAAATGGAATTACAGAAAGGCTCTGAAAAATTGTTAAATGCATTGTCTGCTCGAATGCAGCCAAAAAGATTCATTGAAGCCCTTTACAACCAAAATGATTTCACAAGTGTAGATCTTATCCTAATGGATGGGCTAGGCAGTATCTGGCCATTCATAAGAGCTCATTCATTGCTGAATAACCTGCAAAGCATAACCGGCAATACATCATTGGTATTATTCTATCCAGGTAGATATACTGGCCAATCTTTCAAACTGTTTGATAAGCTAAAAGACAATAACTATTACCGAGCTTTTCGGCTAATTCCATAATAGAATGGAGAAGTGCGAATGAAAGTAAAAGATATTTTCAAAAAAGATATTTTCAGACCAATCAATGGCGTCATCAAAGCTGAACAGCGTGATGTTGCTTCAATTACCCAGGAAGTAAACGAATTTGTAGTAACAAAAGAATTGTCGCGCCATTTTGATCAATTTTTTTCAAGCTATGTTGATTCTTTAGAAGCCAGAGATATTTCAGAAAGAGCTGAAAAAATGGCAGTCTGGGTTTCAGGGTTCTTTGGTTCAGGAAAATCACATTTTATCAAGGCTTTATATTATCTTTTTTCCAAACAGCCAGTACACATTAACGGTGATACTAAAGACGCTTTTGAAATATTTCAAGAAAAAATTCCTGATGCTATGTTATTGGGTAATATCAAAAAAGCACTTTCCGGGGATACCGATGCTATCCTATTTAATATTGATACTAAGGCAGATCAGAACAAAGGTCGTAATGCCATCTTGGCAGTATTCTTAAATGTACTTAATGAGCTTGAAGGTTACAGCTCGGACTTTCCCCATATTGCTCATATGGAAAGATATCTGGACCGAAACAATAAATATAAAGATTTTAAGACAACATACACACAGTTAACAAATGCTGATTGGGAAGAGCAAAGAACAGATTACCAGTTTCACCAGGATGAAATTATTGAGAGTTTATCCCAGGTTCTTGGTCAAAGCAAAGAATCCTGCAGCAGGTGGATTGATTCTGCTGAATCCGATTTTTCCATGACTGTGGAAAATTTTGCTAAATGGACTAAAGAATATCTGGATAAAAAAGGTTCTGAAAAAAGACTTCTCTATCTAGTAGACGAGATAGGTCAGTTTGTTGGCCAGGATGGACACTTGATGTTAAATTTGCAGACCATTGTTGAAAATCTGGGCGTTGTTTGCGAGGGAAGAGTATGGGTTGTAGTTACCTCTCAGGAAGATATAGATAAGGTATTAGGTTCTCTGAGTAATGCCAGGTCAAATGACTTTTCTAAAATTACCGGCAGATTTAAATTAAGGCTTTCTTTGTCCAGCGCTAATACTGATGAAGTTATTCAAAAGCGTCTATTGGAAAAAGAAGAACCGTCTAAAGAACCCTTAAAAAATCTGTATCAACCCAATGCTGATATATTAAAAAATCAATTGTCTTTTTCACAGGCAGGCATGACTTTACTTCCATATCAATCTGATAAAGATTTTGTCAAAAATTATCCTTTTATCCCATATCAGTTCAGTTTACTGCAGAAGATATTTGAAGTTATACGACGAGTCGGAGCAACTGGTCTTCACCTGGCAAGAGGGGAAAGGTCTATGCTGGATGCCTTCCAGCATGCAGCTCAAAAAGTGTCCCATGAGGATACGGGTATCCTTGTTCCCTTATATGATTTTTACCCATCTATAGAAAATTTTCTTGATACTTCGGTAAAAAGCTCAATTCAAAAAGCAAAAGAAAATCCTACTCTAGGAGAGTTTGATGCTTGTATCCTGCAAATTCTGTTTATGATTCGATATGTGGATGAAATCAAAGCCACGATTGATAACCTGGTTACATTATGTATTGACCATATAGATGCTGACCGGCTGAGTTTAAAGGAAAAAATTGAAAAATCTCTTTCCAAACTGGAAAAAAATACACTTATTTCCCGTAGTGGAGATCATTATTATTTCTTAACCAATGAAGAACAGGATATCAGCAGGGAAATAAAAGGTATTCAGATTGCACCTGGTGATGAAAGCGATCTTTTAGGAAAAATCATCTATGATGATATTAACAAACAAAACAAAAAATATCGCTATTCCAAAACCGGTAAGGACTTTGAATATAACCGATTATGCGATGGCTATGCCATTGGAGGCCGCATTGAAAAGGGGCTGACAATATCAATTATTTCTCCTTTTTTCGAAGAATATGATCTTTATGGACGGGAAAGATGTATTGCCGAAAGCAGCAATGACGGTGGTTATATCCTGGTAAAGCTACTGGATAATGAGAAACTTATTTCAGAAGTCAGGGAATATATCAAAACAGAAAAATACATTCAACAGAAAAATGCTGGAAATCCTGAAGTCGAAAGGATTCTCAGGGATAGAAAAGATGAAAATCGGGAGAGAAGAAATAGGATTACCAATTTTTTAAAAGAGATGTTGCAGGAAGCAGAATTTTTTATTGCCGGTCAGGCTTTTGATCCAGAAACCCAAGATCCTTATTCTTCTTTTATAAAAGCATTCGATTATTTGATTGACACTACTTTCCCCAAAATGAAATATATCGAAAATCCAACCCAGCATCCTTTAGAAGAAATCCAATCAATTTTAAGAAAAAACGACTTAGCAGAAATGGTTTTAGATTTTGAAGTTCCAGAAAATAATCCGGATGCTATCAAGGAAATCAAAAATTATATTGACCTTTATGCCTCTCAAAGCAAGCAGATAATTCTGGATGATTTAATAAGGAATATATTTGCCAATAGACCTTATGGCTGGCAGGAATTTCAAACATTGCTTTTGCTGATAAAACTTTATCTTAGCGGTAATATTCATTTGGTAATGAACAATACTGTATTAGAACGTACCCGTATTTATGAAATTATCAGCAAAACAAGCAATTGGAAAAAAATAACGATTCGGCAAAGAAAAAAGACTGACCCGGCAAAAATAGAATCAGCCAGACAACTTGGACAGGTTTTATTTGCTGAGATGGGACCGGATAAAGAAGATGCTTTAGTGGAATTTTTGAAAAAACAGCTCCTCTCCTGGCAACAAAGATTAGAAAAATATAATCAATGGGCTGATATGGGAAATTATCCTGGCAAATCAGAAATCAAACAAGGATTAGGCTTGATTAGTCAATTAATGTCTCCCAAAGATAGTTTTGCCTTCATTGAGGCATTTATCGAAAAAGAACAGGAATTAAAAGAATTTGCTTCTCCATTTCATGATATTAAAAATTTTTATGAAAATCAGAAGAAAATTTGGGATGATTTGAGAGAGGCAAAAAGTACATTTGGAATAAATAGATATGAGCTGGAAAACGTTAAAGGTATCAAAGAAAATTTAATACATATTGATGAAATATTAAATTCTACCTCTCCTTATTCATTAATAAAAGATATACCTAATTTGGTGCTTCGCATTAGAAATGCCAATGATGAAATTTTAAATACCAAAAGAGAAGAACTAAACAAGGTTGGAAAAGAATGCCTGAATGAGCTGGATACACAAGTAAAGAAATTAGGCATGTCAGATGATGAGACTGAAAAATCCAAACAGGTTATTCAAAGCTTCTTGAACAATGCTCAACAGGAAAAAAGTGCAGCCAATCTTGAACTTAATAAAAAGAGAATTCGCGAAATATTAGTAGAAGAGGTTCCCAGGTTAGAATCATTAGTTCAAACCCAAGACCCGGAAAATCCTGTAGATATAAAG
>CAZMFK010000181.1:0-3838 GCA_964565545.1 uncultured Caldisericota bacterium
ATTCGTTTGCCGGGTGATGGCAAATTAATGATAATGATTCCTTCACCGGAAACATCAGGATTGGGAAGCCATTCAACGGTAGCTTTTAAGCTTTCGCTAATAAAACGCAAAGGAACCATAGTTCTTTGCTGATATAAAAAAGGGGCAAGGTCAAGCAAATACCATTGGTCATTGACTCTTGCGTTGCTTGATCCAATGCGAAGGTAAATAGTAATTTTTTCTACACTAAAAGCATTAATGGAATAACTACATAAAAATACAAAGAAAACAATAAGTACATAAACAAAGCATTTTTTAAATACCATGCAGAAATTATAACGTATTTATGTAATAAAAAAACAAAAAAGCTGGTTTTGTGCTCTTATTGATGCATATAGCTATGGTTCAAGAACTCCTTCAGTTTGTCCCAAGATAGTGATAATAACTTCATTAACTTCCGGAAATTGAAGCAGGGTTTGAGTTATTTGGGATCTCAGCGCAGAAGTTGCACATGATCCCCCAATTTGTAAATAGGAAAAATCAACCCATGCTGTGCCTTCTTTAATTACCACTTCATTCAATAGTGTATCTGGCGGAAAATTGCTTACAAAGCCTTTTATCTTTTCTTCCTCAGTGGGTCCTTCGATTAAAACCTGAATTAGTGCAGTTGGGTCAAGTTCTTCGAAAAAGTATCGCTCAGTAGGATAAACTGAAGTACAATCCAGCATTTCAGGATCTTCGACCAAATTGTTAAAAAACAGGAGATAAACGTACTCATTTGGTGTAGCAGAAGGGGGCTCTTCGTCAACAATTGGAGGTGACGGTGGAGTAATTGGAGGAGTAATATTTGGGGTTCGGGATTTGCATGCCATCATTAGAGCAAATACCATCATTAAAAAACAAGCAAGAACAATTCTTCGAAAAAACATTTTATACCTCCTATGCATCTTCATCAAAAACTTACTCCTAAACTCTTCCATAGTCAATATGGTCCAGAGGGACGCTTTAAATGTCCCATTTAAACTTAAGCTCTAATAATATTTTATTTAATTATCAAATCATCAAATAATGTCAGATATGGAAATAAGGCTTAAGATTTTACTTTTTTGCAAGCAACTTGTCTATCTTGAGCTCTGGAGCATTGGATACCCGGCTGATATTGTGTGCATAGATCATAGTAGTATTAATATTAGCATGTCTTCCCAAAGCCTGAGCCTCTTGAATAGTAGCCCCTGCCTGCAAAGCCAGCGTGATCGCAGTATGCCTCAAACTATGAGCAGTCAAGCGCATATTGTCAATTCCTATACGTCGGAGATGATGTTTCACGATCCTGGAAACAGAACGGGTGGTCATACGCTGTCCAGTGTTTCTATCGCTTAGAGAAGCAAATAGAGGATCGCGATCTTTAAGAGAACGCTTGCTCCGATGCTGCAAGTAATGTTGAATAGGTTGAAGCGCATCTTCGGTCAATACGACAAATTCGTCTTTTACATCACGACCTTTTCCCTGAATCCACAAAACGGCAATCCCACTTTCCTGGCGAATATCTCCTATACTTGAGCGTACGATCTCAATAGTACGAAGTCCGGTACGTATCAACAAATTGATAATGGCATAATCTCGTTTTCCTTGCAAAGATTCAACAGGAATACCATCGAGCAATAGATGAATCTGATCAAGGCTGAGAGGATCCTTTCGGAATCCTTTGTGACGCTTCATGCCTTTTACATTACGGGCAATATTAGGGTAAATTTTTTCACTTTCCAGCCATTCAAAAAACCTTCTAACCACGACCATGTAAGAAGATATCGTCAAAGGAGAAAGCGCTTCAGCCTCTAGATGATTGCGGTATTCCAATATATCTTTTCTTTCAGGTTTTTGGATATCATGTTGAACCATATATTCCAAAAAGGGTTTTAGTTCTCTTTGGTATGTGTATTTCGAGGAATCTTTTAAGTCCAACGATTGAATAAATCGATATATCAACAAAATTAAATGTTCTTTGCTGGTTTGCAGGACAGGTAAGGCTGTTTTATTCTGAAATAGATCCATGCTAACTTTGTAAATACTGAATTAAATCTTTTAAAATAAAATATTTTTCTTTGAAAATCATACTAAGTTGTTTAAATATAAGATGTTTAAAGGAAGGATCAGGATTAACATCGAGAAACTGTTTTCCAATTTCTTTAAGCAAGGGTATCATAGAATCATCTTTACTAAACGATGATAGAAATAAAAATAATGCAGATTCATGGGAAACAAGCCACTGCATCCATTGGTTTTCCAGGTGTTTAACTCGAGTATGAACGCCAATTCCAAATGCTGAAATAGTTTGATGAAAGTGATTGTCTGCAATAGAACCGATAATACTGCAACTGAGATATTGTTTAACAAAAAGGGATTGTTGAGGATAATGATTTTTTATAGTATCTTCATCCATATTAAGTGCAAAAGTTTTTCTTCCAGGATCAAGGGGTAGTTTTCTCATATTTAATACTGCCAGTAGAGTAATATCAGAAGAATGCTCTGCTTGTAAAAGCTTGGAAGTTAATGATGAAAACTGAGCCGGATACACTTCAATTGAAAGCAAGGAAGGATCAGACCATTCAACTATCTCACCGATCCACTCACTTTTTGATTCTTTCATGCTTCTCATTACCCCTTATTATAACTAAAAGGGGCAGGTGAAAAACACCTGCCCCTTTTAGTTTTGTGATTCTAAGATGTTTAGTATTCTGGATAAGGCGGAGCAGCAGGGATGGCTTTTTCTTTTTCTTTCTTTTCAACTATGGAGCATTCAGCAGTTAATATTAAAGAAGCAATAGAGCATGAATTTTGCAAAGCAGTTCTTAATACTTTGGCAGGATCAACTATCCCAGCCTTGACCATATCAGCATATTCCATGGTTTCAGCGTTGAATCCATGTCCTATGGGAAGAGATTTTACTTTTTCAGCAACTACGATACCTTCGGCACCAGCATTGTTTGCGATTAGTTTAATGGGTTCAAACAATGATTTGGTAACGATATTTATCCCAGTTTGTTCATCCAAAGCTTCGAGTTTGATTTTGGATAAGGCGTTGGAGATTTGGATTAAAGTAGTTCCACCACCAGGGACAATACCTTCTTCTACTGCTGCTTTTGTTGCGGCTACGGCATCTTCTACTCGATGCTTGAGTTCTTTCATTTCAGTTTCGGTGGCTGCGCCTACTTTAATTACTGCAACTCCGCCAGTAAGTTTTGCGAGACGTTCTTGGAGTTTTTCGCGATCATAATCAGATTTGGTTTCTTTGATTTGACGCTTAATTTGTTCGATGCGGTTTTTAATATCTTCCTGGGTTCCTTTGCCGTTGACAATAGTAGTAGAGTCTTTGTCAATTTTGACCTGAATGGCTTGTCCCATCATATTCAATTCAACGCTTTCAAATTTCACGCCCAATTCATCAGAAACAACTTGTCCTCCAGTGAGGATAGCAATATCTTGAAGCATTTCTTTGCGACGATCACCAAAGCCTGGAGCTTTTACAGCTACACAAGTAAATGTTCCACGAATTTTATTAACCACTAAAGTAGCCAGAGCTTCTCCTTCAATATCATCCGCGATGATAACAAAGGGTTTTCCACTCTTGGCAAGTTTCTCTAATGCAGGTAAAAAGTCTTGAATGGAAGAAATCTTTTTGTCAGTAATCAGGATGTAGGGATCGCGAAGAGTAGCTTCCATGCGTTCTGGATCTGTTACCATATATGGAGACATATAACCACGATCAAATTCCATTCCTTCAACAAAATCAACTTTAATATCAAAACCTTCATACTCTTCTACAGTAATAACACCATCTTTTCCACCTTTATCCATAGCT
>CAZMFK010000182.1:0-3822 GCA_964565545.1 uncultured Caldisericota bacterium
TCGAAGCTTACTGGTACAATCCAAAAGCCAAAGAAAAAGACCAACGACATGAAATACCTGACATCACAACGGCTAAAGCCATTCAAAACAAAATTGAAAAACAAAAAGCACTAATCACCGAAAGCAAAACCAAAGAAACCAAAGAACAACATCCTCTTCTTTTTGACCTAACTGACTTGCAGCGAGAAGCTAACAAGCGCCACGGCCTAACGGCTGCAAAAACACTGGCTATTGCTCAATCGCTGTATGAAGATAAAAAAATCCTCACTTATCCAAGAACAGATAGTCGATATCTTCCTTCTGATATGAAAAATGAATTGCCTGCTATTTTAAAGTCCCTAAAAAACTGCGATCCATACCATGATCTGGCTGAACTCTCCCTCCATTCGAACAAGGTTCCTGGCAAGAGAGTTATTGATGACTCGAAGGTTTCTGATCACTTTGCCATCATTCCAACAAAACAAAGACCTGATTTGTCCAAATTGAGCTCCTGGGAACAAAAAATCTATGATCTGGTGGTGCGACGGTTTCTTTCTATTTTTTTTGATGCTGCAGTTTATCAGGAATGTATGTTACAGATCAAAGTGGAAAATGAATGCTTTGAAAGCAAAGAAAAAATCCTGACGCAAGCTGGCTATCGAATAGTTTACGGTGAAAGCCCCAAAACTCCATTGCTTGCATCTTTAATCAAAAATGAAGCCCTACAGGTTATTTCGAGTGAAATTGAGGAAAAAAGCACTAAACCCCGGCCCCGCTTTACGGAAGCAAGCCTCCTTACAGCCATGCAAACTGCAGGAAAGCTGATCGAAGAGGACGACTTAAAGGAAGCTATGAAAGAAAAGGGTATTGGTACTCCAGCGACCAGAGCTCAGATAATCGAAAGGCTCATCCAGGTAAAATATTGTGAAAGAAAGGGCAAAGATCTATTTCCTACGGATAAAGGAATGTATCTGCTGCAAATGCTTAAATCTGTTCCATTGCCTGAATTGAGTTCCCCTGAATTGACCGGGATCTGGGAAAAAAAATTGCTGGAAATAGAAAAAAAATCCCTTCAAGCCGAACAATTTAAAAAAGAGCTGTCATCGTTTGCCAAAGACATGATTGATAAAATCAAAAAAGCTGATTTTAATGCTCAACAGGGTGGAGAAGTTGGCCAATGCCCAAAATGCAAAGCTGCAGTTACGGAAAGAATACGATCCTACCAATGCAATCAGGAATGCGGATTTAAAATATCCAAACGGATACTTTCCGGAGAAATATCTCCTGATATGGCCAGAGAATTGTTGGAAAATGGCAAAACCAGCCAGGCTATCTGGTTTAGGTCCAATCAAGGCAAACGATTTCAGGCATACCTAAAGTTAGAAAATGATGAAATCCGTTTCGAATTCATAAATCATGAAGAGATACTCAATCAAGAACCTTGCGGATGCTGTCCCAAATGTAAATCAGAAGTTCTGGAAAAAGCCCGGGCATTTCAGTGTCGGAACGAAGAATGCACTTTTAAAATCAGCAAAAATATTTTAGGTAGAATCATGAAACGGGAAGAAGTAATAGATCTTCTCAAAAATAAAAAAACAAAAAAGCTGAACGCTTTCTGGTCCAAAAAGAAAAAGCCATTTTCTGCTTATCTGGTGCTTAATGAAGATGGAAGCATCCGCTTTGACTTTGGATAGGAAATAGCTATGCTTTTTCTTGACAAAGAGGTAAAAATTTATATGATTTCACTGTATAGTTATGGTCGTTATTTTGGTTTATTGAGGGAGGACGCATGAAGTATATAAAAAAGTGGTTGGTTTTATTTATTGCCTTTTTGCTACTTATTCCACTGGGCGTTCACAAAGGAATAGCCAATCCATCGGATAACCCCGAGCGGCTTTTCGATATCAGGATTGATATTCCCAATGAAAACGTAGTGAAAGAAGTCCGCAACAGCAATATTGAGATTATTGAAGAATACCCATCATACATATACGCCAGGGCTAACCAAAAACAGTTTGGTTACCTGCTGGAGCGCAAATTTCAGGCAGTCAAACTCCCTGACATGGATGCGGTTTTCCTTGCCGGACGAAGGATTTATCCTCAAAAAGACGAAAACAAATCTTTCTTTATGTATGATATTCCCCAGGGCCTCCGGGTTGAAGACTTGTTCGATTCACCCCATCGTTATTTTCTGGTCAAATTCAAAGGCCCGATGAAAAACGATTGGGCTCAGGAAATTTATTTTGCTGGTGGAGAAATTGTTGATCATTATCACTACAATAGCGCTGTAGTCCGGATTGGCAAAAATTCAGAAGCCGTACTCAAAGAGCTCCCCTTTATTACTGCCATGACAGAGTATGCCCCCTCGTTTAAAATGCCTTTCAGCTATTCCATCAAAGATGAAAGAGTTTTTGCCTTTGCCCTGGTATGGAAAGGTGTCGACCTGGGCATGCTTAAAATTCAACTGGAACAAAAAGCCAACGCCGCAGTGATTGCTGAAATGGAAATGGAAGATTTCAGTATTGTGGTTATTTACCTCAACAAACTTGATATATACGAAGTTGCAAAAGTTCCAGATATTCAATATCTTGAATTTCCTCCTGAGTTCATGCAATTCAAGACTAATATTGGTCGCGATATCATCGGCCTTCAGTTCATTGAGCAGGGCTATAGCTGGCAAGCTTCTTTTCCTGGTCAAGCCAATCCTGGCACTCGGGATCGCCATCAGAACGTCAACACCGGAGCCAATGTCACGTTAAATGGCAACGGTGAAATTATCGCTGTTTTTGACAGTGGAGTTGACAGAGGTACTTTCACGGAAGCCAATCTGATCGAAGATTTCCGTGGTGGCGCATTATGGCCGGTAGCTTATCACTACTCCCAGGTCAAACCCCCAGGATATCCCAACAATTATTATGGCAACACCTACGCGGCAAGATATTTCGCTTTTGGCTTTGACTATGGGCCATCTCGTCGCCAGACTCCCATCAGCACCCAGACTTTCTCCGATATTTGGGGGCACGGTACCGTGGTAGCTGGCATTATTGCCGGTCGGGGTCGCGCTGGAGACAATTACCGGTATCGAGGAGTAGCCCCTGCAGCTCGGTTGCTCATTCAAAAAATCACTCCTCCCTGGACTATATATGATTACGATCCCCAGCCCCGACAAACTAACATTATGCCCCCAAGACTTGAAAAACCTGCCAAAGATCACCCCAATCTGGCCCGTCCTGCGCTTTGGGATTTAGGCGGACCCGATGGAGTCAACGAACGTTGGTATCCTTATGATGAAGTCCCTTACAAATGGGATCTGGATCCTCTTCCGGTTGACATTCCTCCAGAATCCGCTCCTCCGGAAGACTACATCAGCTTTCATGACGTTCCCCAGGTAGCTGGAGAGGTATATGGTCCTGAATTTGGCGGACTATGGAGCCCTGAAGACGGATCCGGCAATCCTCCCTATGCTCCAACTTATGCCGGAGCTGCTGGTGCCTTTTTCTACGCTCTGGTCGATGCCATGAACGACGGTGCACGTATTATGAACAACAGCTGGTGGTGGTACTACCTTCGTACCCGTGAAGGTTATATACCTGATCCTGGAGCTCCACGATTCAGCACCTACGACTATAACATGATCTCAAAAATGACCGATGCCTTCCAGTTTACTCACCAAAGTTTCCTTACCGTATGGGCTGCCGGCGACAATGGTCGCGATCGTAACAAAGACGGCCTTGCCGACATTGGGCAAAACCTTAACGAAGACTACACTTTTGGTGATCCCTGGGTTGATGGTGAAAACCAGCAGTTTTTTGCTCCTGCTCCATTAAAAAATGGAATTACAGT
>CAZMFK010000183.1:0-3783 GCA_964565545.1 uncultured Caldisericota bacterium
TCCCGCCAAATAGCCGAGGAGCAAGAGCTCAACCAGGAAATCAAAAAGCAACTGGGGAAAATTGGCTTTAGCCTGGAGGGGGAATGAAAAACTATTATCGAATCATGCTTGGACCAAAAAGTATTTACGCTGAACAATGTAAGCAAGGGAGCTTTATTGGTGTGGATTTTCTTGAAGACATAGATTTGTCCAATCGTCTTCCAGAGAATTGGAGGGATTTCAATAAAGAATTCATCCCAATCCACCAAAAAAGATACCCTGAACGCTCCAAGGTTGGATCCGGTCTAGCTTGTGGAAATCTTTGGACTGTAGCTAAGGGCTTGTTGATTGGTGATATTGTGTTGTGCCCTAATGGACAAAAAGCCTACATGGTTGGAGAAATCATATCAGAGTACGAATATAAAAAAGGTGAGTTGCTTCCACATAGGAGGAACGTTCGATGGTATGAAAAATTAATCGATAGAGATCAAATGACAGAAGCTATGAGGAATTCTTGCGGATCAATCGGTACTGTTAGTACAATTACCAAGTATTCTGAAGAAATCGATCGCTTAATTGCAGGAAGTCAGCCAGTTTATATCATCTCAACTGACGAAACCATTGAAAACCCTTCGGTATTTGCTCTTGAAATGCACTTAGAGGAATTTCTGGTCCAAAACTGGAAACAAACAGAATTAGGAAAAAAATATGATATTTACGCTGAAGATGGACAGCTTGTTGGTCAACAATATCCCAGCGATACAGGCCCCATTGATATTCTTGCAATTAGCAAGAATAAGAAAGAATTATTGGTAATTGAGCTGAAAAGAGGAAAAGCCAGCGATGTAGTGGTTGGTCAAATCCAGCGTTATATGGGATATGTCAAAGAAGAACTGGCAGAAAAAGATCAAACAGTCAAAGGCGCAATCATAGCCTTTGAAAGCGACAATAAACTTAATCGAGCTTTGAGCGTCGCCAGCAACATCGAATTTTATACCTACAAAATCAGCTTCAAGCTGGAAAAAGGATAAGGATGAAGCAAGGCGACATCTTCTCTTATTTCGATATGTGCCAACATGAGAAAACTACTCTTCAGCGTGGAATGAATTATCACATTCGACCAGGAGTCAATATCTTGCTGATGAGCCTTCGACCAAATGCTCCTTATGCAGATAGGGTAGAAGATAATGGAAGGGTGCTAATCTATGAAGGTCATGATATACAAAAAAACCATACACAATTAGACCCTAAAGAAGTTGACCAGCCAGAGTTCAATCCTTCCGGAAAAAGGACCCAAAATGGACACTTTCATTTTGCTGCACAAAAAGCAAAAAACAGCTCAAATCCAGAAATGGTAAAAGTCTACGAAAAGCTAAGAGAGGGCATTTGGACCTACAACGGCTTATTTCTACTGGTAGATTCATGGTTAGAACAGTCAGGAACTAGAAAGGTTTTTAAATTCAAGTTGACTCTGATTGAAGAAGAATTGGGTCAAGAAAAAAAACATCAGGATATAGTCATTGAACATGCAAGAATGATTCCTTCAAGCATCAAACGAGAAGTTTGGCTTCGCGATCAGGGCAAGTGTGTTGAATGCGGATCCACTGACAACCTTCATTTTGATCATATTATTCCTTATTCCAAAGGAGGATCATCGCTATCTGCTGAAAACATTCAACTCCTTTGTGCCAGGCATAATCTTAAAAAGAGGGATAAAATTGAATAACAACATTCCTGATGGATGGAAAGAGACCATTATAAGTGATGTTGCTGATGTCAATGAATTGTCAGTTGGTAATGATTATCCATACCAACAAATAGAATATATTGATATTTCATCTGTGGGAACAAGAGAAGTTTTAAGCACTCAAAAGTTAAACTTAGCTGATGCTCCAAGCAGAGCAAAAAGAATAATAAGAGATAATGACATTCTGATTTCGACAGTACGCCCAAACCTTAAACATTTCTGTTATATAAATAAAGCAAAGCCAAATCATGTGGCTTCTACAGGTTTTGCAGTTATTAGTTCAAAAAAATGTAATCCAGTTTTTCTTTATTATTTGCTAACCACAAATGCATATACTGATTTCTTAATCAAAATTGCTGATTCTCAAACATCAACTTATCCAGCTTTTAATTCTGGAGTAATTTCTAATTCGATTCTTGCATTTCCCCCTCTTCCAGAACAAAAAGCCATAGCTGACGTGCTATCTTCCTTCGACAACAAAATCGAACTCCTCCGAGAGCAAAACAAAACCCTCGAAGCCATTGCCCAGACCATCTTCAACGAATGGTTTGTCCGCTTCAACTTCCCCGACGAAAACGGAAAACCCTTCCAAGCCTCCGGTGGCAAAATGATCGACTCCCAACTCGGCCCCATCCCCGATGGCTGGAGGGTGGGGAAAATGGGCGAAGTGGTCAAAATTTGCGGAGGATCTACGCCAGATACAACTGAAAGTTCTTACTGGAATGGTTCAATTAATTGGACAAGCCCTAAAGATCTTTCGATTAGAAAAGAGTTATTTCTCACAGACACTGACAGTAAAATAACAATGGATGGCCTAAAACAAATCAGTTCAGGATTATTACCGAAAGGAACTCTGCTTTTATCTTCAAGAGCTCCAATTGGTTACCTTGCAATCACAGATATTTTAGTTGCAATAAATCAGGGGTACATTGCATTTTTACCCAAAGCTTATTTGTCAAACGAGTTTATGTTTATTTGGTTGAAAAATAATATAGATAAGGTTTTAGCATGCTCTAATGGATCAACTTTCCTTGAAATTAGCAAAAGATCATTACGAACCATTGAATTGATTGTACCATCAAGAGAAGGGCTATATAGATTTCAAAAAAATATAAATCCACTTTTTAGCAAGATACACAACAATCAATCCAAAATCCAAACCCTCTCTGCTCTCCGAGATGAGCTTTTGCCTAAGCTATTGAAAGGTGAAATAAGAGTTAAAGGAGTGTGATATTCATGAATCAAAGAGTTAGAAAAATAGGTTCAATCAAAAATGAGCTCTTGCAAAAATCTAAAGAATCTATGCTGACATCTGTCCAAGTATTTAACAATCCCAATGTACAGTTTAAATCAGAAACCTTTATCGTATTATCAATAATTGCTTGGACATACCTATTACATGCTTATTATAGAGACAAAGGAATTGATTACAGGTATTTTAAAATGAATAAAACAAGAAAAAAATATGATACAACAAAATGCGGAGCATATAAGTACTGGGAGCTGGAAAGATGTTTGAATGATGATAAATCGCCAATCGATAGTGTTATAGCTGCCAATTTAAGATTTCTTATTGGTATCAGACATGAAGTAGAGCATCAGATGACAACAAAAATTGATGATCTTTTAAGCGCAAGATTTCAAGCTTGTTGTATAAATTATAATTTTTATCTGAAAAAGCTTTTTCCAAAACTAGATGGGATTGAGAAGCACTTATCTTTTAGCCTACAATTTTCTTCTTTAAGTGAAAAGCATATTGAGCAATTAGTTGACAATAAGGATTTGCCTCAAAATATCTCTGGATACATCCTAAAATTCGACCAAGATTTAACAGATGAAACCTATAATGATAGCAGGTTTTCGTATCGTGTTTTATTCGTGCCAAAAATCGCTAACAGGAAGGGGCAAGCAGATAAAGTTATTGAATTCATACCACCAGATTCCGATGTTGCTAAAGGATTAAATGAAGGATATGTTTTGCTCAGAGACAAGGAAAAACAAAGGGTCTCGACTACAATTTCGGACATTAGGGTAAGATAGTATAGAAAGAAAAAGGA
>CAZMFK010000184.1:0-3778 GCA_964565545.1 uncultured Caldisericota bacterium
CAGCAATAGTCTATTTTATGAAAGGAGCAAAACTTGTCAAGAAAGAAATGATAAATTTTTCGAAAAGTTACATAAGTTACCTCAAAACCAAGAAGACATAAGAATTTTCTGCTTGTAGCAAGAATACATGAAAGCGGAAGCTTGGAAAAAAAATATCGTTAATTTGGCTTGAAGTCGAATTCCACCTCATTCATTTCAGGACAGCAGCGAATATCCACTTCATGGGACTCAGGAATAAATTTTCCATGAGGGCTTACCGGCACCACTTTATATCTGCCCGGACAAGGCAATTCGCATGATATATCGAAAAAACTTTCTACCCACCACTCTTCATTTACCCGTTTAGTCGATTCGCCATTCACTGAAAAAATATTGAGAACCGTATCTTTTTGAGCGCCTTGCGGGATATAAACCCTTAATCTGCCAAAATGTGATGTTTGTCCGCAGCAATCCGGATATCTTCCAGCCAATGCTCTCCAGGCGACAACATGGTTGTTTTCTCCCAATCGCACTTCTGCACACCAATACTGTTGATTGGGGTACTGATGAGCATACTCCCCAACTGTAAGCTGATGAAGGCTGTCTTTAAGATCTCGGGGTATCCGGATGGGAGCATCGGGGGCATCCTGATTGGCAACAAAAAATCCAAACTCTTCTATATTAGCTGCAGGCGAGGGAGGGAGGCGGCGAATACTTCCACAAAGCCATTGACAATGAGGATCATGGAATATCAACTCAGCTGTCCTGGATTCTGCTCTCCATATAATATCATCAGGACCTGTGGCTCCAAGGTTGTAGGCAATAAAACGCAAACCGGTATAAGTTCGATTGTGTTCTATGAAAGGTACGACTGCAGAATTATTCGGATCAATCTGAACAGGCACCCCTCCCACTGTAGCTATGGGATTGCCAATTTGCATTCGGATTTCCACTCCATCCGGACGAGTAATGATGACTGTTCGAGTCGTCCCTTCCCATTGAACCAAGGATCCTATCTCTTCTGCCAGATACCTGGCCATGAGACTGACTCGCTGTTCGCGCAATATGGGGGCTGCATCCATAGGTCCTTTTTGGACATCATTTCTCCAATAAAACTTATTGTCCACCTGGTATTTTAATGTCATTTTGCAGTCATCTTCAGTAATGGGAGGAATCTCCTCTTCGCAGGTCATCATGGCGCATGCTTCATTGGATTGGGCAAATTCTCTGGATTCAGCATTGACTGCGCGAACATAATAACAATATAGTTGTCCAGGTACCAGATCGATTCGATCCTGATAGCTGGTTTCCGTAATAGCAAAATCAGTCAAAGGCATGGGATATTCCATGTCCGGGCCTGGACCCCGGTAAATATAATAACGCTCTGCACCTGGCACACGATTCCAAAGCAACTGGATATACCCGCAATCCGGCATGGCAGTTAGAGTAAATTTGGGCTTGGGCTTTATAGCATCGATTGCTCTTCTGCAAATTTCTTCTAACTTGAGCTCCAAATCCCATGAAAGACAATCGTATGCTGATGGCATTCCTTTTTCAGGATCGTCCAGAATCGGTGAGAAGGGAAAAGTAAAGATATCCCAATCATTGGAAAAAATGCCTTTTTGTTTTGTTCCATCTTCAAAATGAAAAACAAGTACTGCATCATTTTTCGCTAAAAGTCTTTTTTCAAAGGTGACCGGTTCTGAATAATCAATACCGGTAGCCAGAAGCGTCATTGTTTCGTGACCAGGAAGGATATCAAAGACCGGGGGATCATCTGTTGGAGGCTTTGAAATTCCAATCGGAATTACTTCCACCCCCATTAAATGTTCCATGTTAAATGGTAATGGTCCTTCATAGCTAGCATTTGATTCTTGCTTTTCCTTGTCCGCAGGAGAATGCTTGCATTTAGGAGGATCATTGGATTCGAGTGAATCCGGTGGACTGGGTTCAGCTCGCTGCATTTCAGATCCTGCCTCATAAGTACAGTCAGGATGGGCTTTACCAGTAGGAGCTTCAACAGGTACTCCTAAAATATCTGCCAATTCTTGTAGTTTTTCCGCCCCTTCATCACATGCTCCTACATTACAACCTTTCAGAGTTACAGTTGCGCCAGGGCAAAATTTGTCTTTTAATTTTTCTAATTCTTTTTCCCATTCTTCCATGTCGCCATTGATTCGCTTTCCTGCTTCTGAGTTCATGCCATCGCCAACACCAATTTCGCCAGGAGAACCATGCCCTGCTATAGTCAGTGATCCAATGCATTCGTCTTCTTTTAAAGCTCCTAAAATCTGACTAACCATATCCGCTACGCTGGTAGCTCGTATAAGATGATCAATGCCCAGGGTAGTTTTTTTATTCTTATAATTATCATGAGTTTCGTCCATTGTGCTAACCCCCTTTTCGTCCACTTCATCATAAGGGTTACCATTTTTGTCGTTCCCTGCTGGGGGCTTTTCCACTACCACAATTTTCACTGGCTTTTTGGGAGCCATGGATGCGAACAACACCGTGCAATCGCTTAGAGTAAGTGTTAAAAGAAATATCATAAGGAGAGGGAAAATTTTTCGTAAAAACCGCTGATAAAAAATCATCATTTTACCTCCTATCCTATCTCATTAAAAAACTTAAAAGATGAAGGCAGAATAATTATTTCAGCAAGCTGACAAAGAAGAATTCACATAGGTAATATAATGGAAAAAATACCTAATCAGGGCTATCATCATTGTAGAAATTCCCCCTACTCAAGAGAAGGAACCATATCCTGCCCTCTCTTGACTGTATTTTATGCCAAAGAAAAAAAATGCAAGCAATTTGACCTTGTTTTTTTATAAAACTTAAAATTTTTTTTGGCTTATAATTACATTAAGCTAAAAACCATCATTTTGGTCAAGGTTGGTGAGTTTGTTAAAAATGAAAGATGAAATTCGGGTTTTAATTGCAGAAGACTTTGCGCCTGATGCAGAGCTTAACAAAATAGAGATTAGCAAAGCTCTTGATAATGCAAGCTATTTGGTGGTTGACAACCAAAAAGACTTTGAAAAAGCTTTGGATAAATTTGATCCTCATTTAGTCGTATCAGATTATTTAATGCCCCAGTTTGATGGACTGACAGCTTTAAAAATAACCCAGGCCAAATCAGATATAATTCCGTTTATCCTTTGCACAGGATCAACCAATGAAGATATTGCCGTAGAATGCATGAAGCAGGGCGCTACTGATTATATAATTAAAGAGCATAACAAGCGCCTTGGAGTTGCTGTCATCAATGCATTAGAGCTTAGAGAAAACCTGATGCAAAAAAAACAAAATGAATTGCTGGAAACTCTTAGAAAAAATAACCAGCACATTCTTGTTGAAGCTAGTTCGAATTTGCTTTTTGCTTCCACTCGAAAGGAAATATACCAAATAGTTACAGATGCAGTAGGAAAATTGAGCATCAAAGGATTTGTTGTCATATCTGAAGCTGATCTGGTAAGTAATATGGGTCATTTGGTGTCAGTTGCCGGCATTGAAAAGTATCTGAATTGGATAAAAAAGACGATAGGCTTTGACCCCCTGAATTTTAATACTACTCTTTCGCTTGAAGCTACCCGGGACATGAAATATAATAAGGGCAATCTCGTCAGAATTGAAAACGGTCTATATGAATTTATTGAAAAAAAATTACCCCTTCCCACCTGCAAACTTATTGAAAAAGCATTGAAAATTAATGAAATTCAGCATATTGGATTTACTTGCCACCAAACGTATGCAGGAGGATTAACACTTTTGCTCCAAAACCTTTTGCATCCCCTTG
>CAZMFK010000185.1:0-3714 GCA_964565545.1 uncultured Caldisericota bacterium
TAGTAACTTCATCCAACAGAAGTAGCGATGGCTGATTTGACAGTGCTTTTGCAATTTGAACTCGTTGCTGCATACCTCCAGAGAAATTTTTCGGAACATCCTTTCTTCGAAAGAATGGAATGTTCACATGATCTAAAAATTCATTTCCACCGGTTTCCATCTGTTTTACATTTCTCTGGCCTGCCGCTATTAATTTTTCAACTACATTTGATATTGCAGAGAAATCCATTTTCAAGCCATGAAGTGGGTTTTGATAAACTTTGCCCAGTAACCGGTTTCGAATACAACGTTTTTGCTGTGAAGACAGATCGAGAATATTATCTTTTCCCTCTTCCCAGTGCTGAAAAAAAAGTTCTCCATCATCAGCGGGAGTGTCAAAATAAAAAATGTCTAGCAAAGTACTTTTTCCGCTCCCACTTTCTCCTACTAATCCAAGGATTTCTCCAGGGTATATTTCGAGCGAAACATCCCTACACGCATAAATCGTTCCGCATACAGGACAATAATTCTTTTTTAAGATATGAGTTTCCTTGTTTTTGCATTGTATGCATCCTTGTCCAAAGGATTTATTGATGTTGACAGCTTTTAAAAGGGCCTGATCATGAAAAATCACTTCTAGCGTTCTCCTCGTTGACTTTTTTCATAGCAGTGACTGGTATCATTGCATTGGTATGTAACTTTTCCATCCTGGTCCATCAACTCATCCATATATACATCGCTTGATCCGCAAATGCGACAAACCATGCCCTCAAAATTTTCCACCTGAAAGGGCAAATCATCAAAAGCCAGGGAAACAACACTCGTATAGGGCGGTATTGCATAAACTTTTTTTTCTCTGCCAGCTCCAAACAAGATTAACGCTTTGGAGTGATCCAATTTAGCATTATCAAAACGAGGAATTGGGCTTGGAGCCATTACATAGCGATGATGCACGCATACAGGGTGATCTGCTCCACTAGTGATCTGTCCAAACTTGACAATCTGCTCAAACAGCATTAGCCATGCACCGCTGTATTCATTTTCAGAGTGCAGTTTTTTTGTTTCCATTTCACTTGGCTCAATATAACGCAAAGGCTCTGGAATGGGGACCTGTAGGATTAAAACCTGGTCCTCTCTTAAAGGCATTTCTGGGATTCGATGCCTGGATTGAATCATGCTTGCTTTGGCAGTATCCTCAGTCAGTTCAACATTAGTGGTTTTGCATATGAACTTTTTGATGTTTACCGCATTCACCGATTCGTCTGATCCTTGATCAATGACTTTTAACACATCATCTTTCCCGATTAACGATAATGTCAATTGTAATCCCCCAGTGCCCCACCCTCGAGCGATTGGCATTTCTCGTGATGCAAAGGGGACCTGGTATCCAGGGATGGCTATTGCTTTCAACGTTGCTCTGCGTATTTCTCTTTTTGATCCTTCATCAAAGAAAGCAAAAGGAAATGAATTCATCTTATTCCTCTTTTTTTGTTTTTCTTACAGCATCTAATTCAGATTGAAAAGTAACATAATGAGGCAACTTAAGATGAGAAATAAACCCGGATGCCTCCACGGGATCAATGTGCATCAGCACAAATTCTTCATTATGTGTTGGATAAGCCGGATTTGCCGTTTCGAGGCAATGGTCCAGTATGCTCATGGCAATTGCCTTGGATTCGTTTTGACCATAACAAAGGCCAAACCCAGTTTCAAAGCTTAATGTTTGATTTTCTTGATGGGACGAATCAGATGAAGGAAATAATGTTTCCACTTCAGTAACTTTGATATCTCCAATGTAGTATGCATCTTCCATATTTTCAGTATCAAGGGGGTTTTCAACAAAGATAGGCAGCTGTCCTATTCTCAGCTCTGATACGGTGGGATGATAAGCACCATACCCACGAATAGCCGCATAACCCAATGCCAATAAAGCACCTGTCTGTCCCCGGCTGAGAAGTTGCAGCCGTTGGCTTCTTGAACTGGGAAACAGCAGGCTCTCTTTGGTAACATCATCAGGAGCAGTGTTGTTTTCAGGATATTGAGTCATTAAACCTTCTTCGTAAAGGTATTTTTTTACTTTGGGCATAGGGATCAATGGATGGCGTTCAACCTCTTTAAGATTTTTTGCCATATAGCTTTCCAGCCATGTTTGACTATGTCCAGGGTCCTCATGCGCTAAATCGAAGTCAAGCAAACGATGAGTATAATCATGGGTAGCACCTAATATTTGCCCCCCGGGAATGTCTTTGAAGCTTGCGGATATTCTACGTTCCACTATCATATTTTCAGTACTCGTAATGCAGGAGTAATAGTTTCGAGTTAGTGTGGATCGATAAGCCCTAAGAATAAATACAGCTTCTTCAGGACTCCCTTCAGCTTGTTTGATAGCTATGGATGCAAGATGCTCATCATAAAGACTACTTTCAGACATGATCTGATCTATCAATAATCTCATTCCTGCTTCGATGTCTTCACTGTTTATGATACGACCCTTTTTCAAGCGCTCATATTTCAACCGTTCTATGGAAGCTTCGATGGCTTTGCTTCCACCCTTAACTGCTACATATCCCATGACTTTCTCTCCTGAACTAGCTCAATTTGTGTGGTGCGCGGAAGACAGACCAGTTGATTAGAATGATCAAAAATCATCATATCAATTCCTAAAGGAAATTCTTGATTCTTTTCTTTTCGCAAAGGGATCCAAACTTCTGCTCCATCAACTCCAAAAGAACAAGTTTTATCGATACCAGGCCCGGATAAGGTCATTCCGCCCTTTATTTTTAGGGAAGCAACCTCCATCATCATCGTAGCTGATTGATGAGGATTGAGAAAAGTACCCGATTTGGCTTTTCGAAAAGCTTCTTGGATTTGATCCTGACTTGCATCATTTAAGATAAAAATAAAATCAGCTTCGTTTATTTGAACCTGACGGGCATAGGTTATTTGATTGATTAGTTTTGAAAAAGAAGGATTATCAGATGAAGAAATATAGAAAGATGCTTCTGCGTCAAGCAACATAAGGCCAATAAGCAAGGCAAAAGGATGAAAATCAGAAATAAAATTGATTGCATTCACTTGCTCTGCCAAAGAAATGATTTTACCCGGGTGGGACCAGCCATCCAGGGTTAAGCGATAAGTCTTTTGAATAATATGGGACAACTCGTCATTTTTACTGATTGAAAATGGTTTCATGGATTAGATATCCAATTTCATTGATTCAAAATTCACTTTCGTGGAATGGACTGCCTCAAGTTCCATCCTTTGTTTTGTTTGTATCCACAACTCTTCCGAGAGAAGGGTTTCTTCCCACTCATTGATGATAGGTAGTTCAGCATTATATGCTGCATCAATGACTGCAAGCATATAAGCGGATTCTGGGTCATGACCCCGTATAATTCCAGTGCCTACCCATTGGTTAAGTATAACTTTGGATTCAGTAATCAGCACTTCTCCTAGATAGAAAAGCCCAGCTTTGGCACTTTCTCTCATTTTTACCATAACCAGTGCATTTTGAGGGCTTTGAAGCAATTTGATGTCATATCTGGATTCGATATCTGTTGCTAATTGTCGCAATGTGTCTTTTCTGCCTCTTATTAAAATCTCTGTCCTTTTTCTTCTCGTTATCATTCTTCCCTCTTTGTCCTTAAATACCGACAATGACCAATTTAATGCAAAAATGAAGGGTCGTCAACACTTTTTCGGACATTTTTCTAAGACACTCTTTCCAGGGTTCCC
>CAZMFK010000186.1:0-1204 GCA_964565545.1 uncultured Caldisericota bacterium
ACTGGGAGGAGGAGCGACTCTCGAATACCTTGAAGGAAAGGATCTTCCTGGCTTAAAGCCGTTGCTATGAACTCGAAAAAAGTATTATTAATCATTCTTGATGGCTATGGAATTGGCAATGCGTCTCAAGGAAACGCTATTGAACTCGCCCAAAAACCAACCATTGACGCTATCAGGCATCAAGCTATAAGCAGTAAGCTTGTATGCTCCGGAGAGGCAGTAGGTTTGCCTAAGGGTCAGATGGGAAACTCGGAAGTGGGTCATTTAAATCTCGGCGCAGGCAGAATTGTATATCAAGATATTTCAAGAATTGGCAATGCTATCGATTCGGGAGAATTTTTCACCAATCCAGTTTTGAAAAATGCCCTAATACAAGCAAAAACTTCATCACTTCATCTGATGGGACTTCTTTCTGATGGTGGGGTACATTCCGACATTAGCCATCTGGAAGCACTTATCAAAGCAGCTAAAACAGAAGAAGTTCCTCACGTATGGCTGGATCTTTTTCTGGATGGAAGGGATACGGAGCCAAAATCTGCGTTGAAGTACCTTCGTCAGCTCGAAAAGATGACTAACCATTTCAAGCTTGCCAAAGTAGCTACCTTGGCTGGGCGCTATTATGGCATGGACAGGGATAAGCACTGGGATAGAGTAAAAAAATCTTATGATGCTATAGTGCATGGAAAGGGAAAAATTTTTAGCGATCCTTATCTGGCGATCCAGGATGCATATGAGCATAATCAAAGCGATGAGTTTATTGAGCCCTGTACTATTTGTGACACCTTCTCTCACCCTTCACTCAATGAAGATGATGTTATGATTTTTTTTAATTTTCGGGCAGATCGGGCACGTGAAATCACTTTAAGCCTTACTGATCCTCAGTTTAAAGGATTCGAGCGAAGCCCCGCTTTTCTTCTAAAACAATATTACTGCATGGTACCTTATGATGAAACCTTTAATTTGCCGGTTTTGTTCAATAAGGAATATCTAAACAATACCCTTGGAGAAACTATTTCCAGAGAAAACAAAACTCAACTGAGAATAGCTGAAACAGAAAAATATGCTCATGTGACTTTTTTCTTTAATGGTGGCAAGGAAGAAGCTTTTCCTGGTGAAGACAGAGTTTTAATACCTTCTCCCCGGGTGAGTACTTATGACCATCAGCCAAGTATGTCTGCTTTCGAAGTAACTGATGAGCTGCTCC
>CAZMFK010000186.1:1241-3644 GCA_964565545.1 uncultured Caldisericota bacterium
ACAGTTGACGCCTGTTTGGGAAAAATTATCCCAAAATTTAAAAATGATTACCATATTATCATTACTTCTGACCATGGAAATGCCGAAGACATGCTTGACTCTGATGGCAATATCCAAACTGCTCATAGCTTAAATCCAGTGCCATTTTGGGTCCTTCCCTGCCAGCAAAAACCAATTAAACTAAAAAATTCGGGATATCTTCGAGATGTAGCTGATGTTGTGCTTCATCTTATGGAGATTCACAAACCTGAAGAAATGAAAGAAAGCAGGTTGGTAGCATGAAAACAGATAAAATCCGCAGAGCTTTTCTTGATTACTTCAAACAACAAAAACACAAAGAAATACTTTCTTCTCCTCTGCCTATCGATGAACCAACTCTTCTTTTTACCGTAGCGGGAATGGTTCCGCTCAAAAAATTTTTTTTAGGGGAGGATATTCCGTCAAATCCCCGTTTAACCAGCTCACAGCGTTGCCTAAGAACAAATGATATTGATCAGGTAGGAAAAACACCAAGACATTTAACTTTTTTTGAGATGTTAGGTAATTTTTCTATTGGAGATTATTTTAAAAAAGATGCTATTGCTTTTGCATGGGATTTTTTGCATCATATTTTGGAAATTCAAAGTTCAAGGCTATGGGCAACTGTATATCCCGAAGATATTGAGGCTTATCAATTGTGGAAAAAACATTTACCTGAAGGTCGCATCATTTTTGATGAAGAAAATTTCTGGAAAATGGCTAACACAGGACCTTCAGGATTTGATTCTGAAATATATTATGATATTACAGGAAAAACCAATTGCCCAAATCCCGAATGCAATCCATTATGCAATTGCGGAAGATTTATGGAAATCTGGAATCTTGTTTTTATGGAGTTTAACCTGGATTTGGAAGGTAAACGGCAAGCTCTACCTCAAAAAAACATTGATACAGGAATGGGTCTTGAACGATTATCAGCAGTAATGCAGGAAGCATCTACCAATTTTGACACAGATTTGTTTATTCCTATAATAAAACGCCTGGAAAATTTATCATCAAAAAATCGCAACGAAGATCTCCGTCGTTTTCGCATGATTGCAGATCATTCAAGGGCTTTAGTTTTTTTAACTGCCGATGGAGTATTTCCTGAAAACCAAAAACATGGCTATGTTTTGAGACGTTTGCTTCGAAGAGCTAAACTGGCTGGATTCCAATTGGGTATTCGCAAAACTTTTTTATGGGATTTGTGTGATTTAGTTATCGATAATATGAAGGATCACTATGATTATCTGTTAAAAGCAAAAGAAAAAATCAAGATCATCGTAAATGAAGAAGAAAATCAGTTTCAAAATACGCTTGACGATGGATTTCGAATATTTGCAGATGAACTTGAAAAGACTCAAACTATTTTTTCAGGCAAAATAGCTTTTAAACTTCACGATACCTATGGTTTTCCTATTGAGCTTACTAGAGAGCTTCTTGAAGAACACCATCTCGCACTCAACGAAAATGAGTTTGCAGCTTCTTTGGAAGAACAGCGCAAAAAAGGAAAAAAAGTACAATCTTTCCAATCCCTTATGCAGGAAACGGAGTTTTGGGTAAATATCAAGAATCAAATTGGTCCAAGCTCTTTTCTTGGTTATGAAAAAGAAAATGAAAAAGCTGTTATCCGATGCATCATTAAGGATGGACAGTTATTAAATGAAGCACGAGAGGTTAATGGACAGTACTTAATTATCCTTGACCAAAGCCCTTTTTATCCAGAAAAAGGAGGACCTGTCGGAGATCGCGGTAAATTCATCAGCGAAAATGGGGAATTTCAGATTGAAAATACAGCATCTCCTATTGATCAGCTCATTGTCCATCAGGGAATTCTACTGAATGGAGCCTTATCGTTAGGTGAAACCGTGACAGCTTCAGTGGATCATTTATTTAGGAAGGCCATCCGAAGATCTCATACAGCTACTCATTTGCTTCATGTTGCTTTAAAAAGCCTGGTAGGGGATTATGTCAATCAAGCAGGTTCATGGATTGAACCGGATTATTTTCGATTTGATTTTAATGCTCTTCGTCCATTGGAAGAAAATGAAATTCTAAAACTCGAAGATATGGTCAATGCTGTAATTTCCAAGGGAATCTACGTTTGCGCTCAGGATATGAGCTTTCAGGAAGCTATGGAAGAAGGCGCCACTGCGCTGTTTAAAGAAAAATATGGCGAACAGGTTCGAGTAGTTAGCATTGAAAATATATCAAAAGAACTCTGTGGAGGAATCCATACTCAAAATACCTGTGAAATAAGATTATTTCGGATACTCAATGAAAGCAGTATTGGTTCAAACCTTAGACGAATTGAAGCAGCAGTAGGAGATAAAGCTATTGAAAGCTACCGAGAAGATTCGATCTCTTTGCGTCATATTCATCAAA
>CAZMFK010000187.1:0-3641 GCA_964565545.1 uncultured Caldisericota bacterium
CTCAACCTCTTTTAGGAAATCTGCTTATGTTGGGAGCCTGTTTCTGCTGGGTGGCTTACTCAGTCTTAAGCAAAGCTCTGCACCGAAAATATGGCAGTTTTGTTATTACCTCTTATCAAAGTTTTTTTGGCACCTTGCTGCTACTACCTTTTGCACTTGTTGAATCTAGTTCATGGGTTCCTATTTCCCTGCAAGTTTGGGGGCATTTGTTTTACCTTTCTCTTTTATGCTCAATACTGGCTTATTATCTTTATAATATTGCGCTCAGAATTTTAGGGGTAACCATTGTATCGGTCTATGTAAATCTCATCCCTTTGGTAGGTGTCATTGGAGCTGTTTATTATCTGCATGATCCTGTTTTCCCATTACAGATATTCGGAGGAAGCTTCATTTTGATTTCTCTTTTTCTGGTGAATCAGAAAAAAAAGCAGCCAATTCTTATTGCTTCATGAAAAACTCTTCCAAAAATGCTGAACCTTTGCTTTGGATTTTTCTTTCAGTTTTATCATGGTCAACGGTTGCATCAGCATGCAAATGGTCTCTTACGTATATCCATCCTTTTTGGATGCTGTTTTTTTCTTCCCTGACTGCATCCCTTGTTCTTTTTTTATTGATTCTTTTAAATCCCTCATGCTCTATTCAAACGCGTTTATCACTCAAATGGATTGGGCTTGGGCTCTTGAATCCTTTTCTATACTATCTTCTTCTTTTTGAGGCATACCGTATTTCTCCTGCTCAGGAAGCTTTAGTATTAAATTATACCTGGGCTATTCTATTGGCTTTGGGATCTGCTGTGGTGTATAAGCAAAAACTTAGTCTTTTAACTCTTGTTGGGCTTATATTAAGTTTTATCGGAGTTTGGATATTGACTGCGAAGGGATTATTAAGTCTACCCGGCTTGTCATTAGGAAATGGTTTTGCATTGGTGAGTGCTTTTGTTTGGGCTTACTATTGGATTGTTAATCTAAAAAATGATAATAACCCTTTATTAGCTTTGTTTGTTCAATTCTCTACTGCTTCTTTAGCAATTTTAATATTTGCTTATCTTTTTGGCCCTACCTTGAATCTAAATAAGCAAGGTCTTTTTGGGAGTATTTATTTGGGCTTTTTTGAAATGAGTCTCCCTTTTTTTTGGTGGCTTTTAGCTTTACGAAAATCAAAACAAACCTCCCAAATAGTTCATTGGATATATCTTTCCCCAGTCTTATCCATGATCTGGATTGCGATTATCCTTAAGGAAACTGTTTTACCAGCTTCATGGATTGGGCTCGGTTTTGTTATAGGTGGGATGATATTAAGCAAAGTGCCTAAGGAAAAGATGCCAGAAAATCCCGAAGTATTGGATAACTCTTTTTAACTTTCTCCATATAGAGGGGAAATTCCCATCCTTTCCACTGGTAAGGGTTGACCTCTTTGATGTTGTTTGGCATAGCTCCCAATAATTCTTTATTTGATTGATCTACAATGATTGCGCTAATGACAAAGCCATCCGTTAGCAATGTCTGGTATTGATCCCTGTGCAAATGCCATAGCATTGAGCGCGGATCATCCAATACCCGGTGGCTGGATGGATCAGTTACATTGAGCCTTCCCCAGGGTAGTCTTAATCGAAGTTGTTTATGATTATCCGTCCAAAAATAATGATGCAAGCTTTCATCAAATTTTCCCTGATATAGTAAACTGCCATTTTCCCTAATTTCATGAATAATGCTTCCATCTTTTCTTATTCTTCTTTTATTGATAATGGGATTTATCATTTCGAAAACACCTATAAAGCTTTTTTTGGATTGGTAGTTCATCTTGCTGATGTTATAGGAAGGAATGACCTGGAGCAATGCGTCCTGGTCTTTAAAGCTGGCTTTAAATTCCATGCCAGAAGGTGCCCGGAGATTAGCATTTTCAAAATAATAAAACTCACCTCTATCGCGGTCATAAGTATCAATGCCAATGATTAGTTCTTCTTTGGAAAGATCTATTGGGCGCTTGAAGTGCAAATCAATATAAAAGTAAGAGGCATCCGTTTTTAATGCCAACTGTTCTATTAAATCGTTTTGCGTTATTTCGAAATCAGCTTTTTCGGGCTCTAAAGCAACATTGGCTAGAATACCGTAATTTTGTTCGGGACAGATGGTGTTATGCCACAACACATTTCTTTCAAATGGCAGTATAAAAGGTTCTGTAGTCCATGTTTTTTTTGCCCATTCATCCATCCATTCAAAAATTACTCCACCCATGTATCCGAGCGCATGGATATTTTTAAACATACGAATAATACCCAAACCCTGCTCTTTTTCAGAAAGTCCTCCATGTTGATAACCATCCGGATTTTTATGGGCATTTCCCATTCCAGTAGCCAAGCCAAATTCAGCGACCAAAGCGGGATATTTGGAATGCTGTTCAATAAAAGCTTTCAAGTACCCTCCATATAAAAAACGCCCTTCTCGGTCGTGATAATCATAAAAACTTAGTTCATTGTTCATAAAATCCGGGAAATTTGGATAGATGTGGTACGAGCCAAAAAAACCGGCCTTGAGCTGATTTGAAGTTTGGATATGGTTAATATCAATGGATATGCTGTCATTCCACTCTTTATGCTTGTCTCCATCTTCATTCCATTCTGAATCATGTTCCAGGGGATCCAGCGTAGGCCAGCTTACCAAGGAAACTGGTCGCTGCCAATGGTATTTCTTTGTTTCATATTCAACAGTTTGATCGCAGGACCAAGCAAACCAGGCTTCAGTTGGAGAGCCATTAGTACATTGTAAATAAGTGCCTTCATACTGATAACCGGAGTTTATCTTATTGCTAGCTTCTACTTCATGAGGCTCAAACTCTCTTCCAATCAAATAGGCTAGCGTAAATGAGGAGCAATTCGCAATATACCTTCCATATGCTCTTCCCTGACGATAGGGTATATCAGCATTTCCGTGAATAGCATCTATTCCTGTTTGGATTTCTTGGAGGAAGTTTTCCATGTATCCCTTATCAAGCAAATTATTATTTTTAGGATTTTCTTGAGGCCAAATGCCTTGAAGCAAATATAGTGGTTTTAATGGATGATTCAGATTGTATAGGTAAAGGGCACGGTAAAAAGCAGGATCCAGTAAAGTATAAACCCGAACAGCATTAACATTCATATCAGCCATCATTTTAAACCATCGCGAATATACTGATTCATCTGAAGGGAACTCTGTCATCCAATTCCCTGGTTGAGCGGTTCCCAGATTGATTGCCTTGATAAAAAGCTGTTTCCATGTTCCCTGGTGATATAGATAAAATCCACTACTATCTGTTTTGCTGATTTGTTTGATTTGATTTTCTTCCAGGTAGGTTTTTTCATGAGCTAATCGTTGCCGATCTTTCACCAGTGGGTCATGTCGGATTTCATTGAGCACTTTATGAATGAATGGGACGTAAGCTCTCCAAAAAAAAGCATTTGATTCTCCTTTGATATGCATCGACAATTGTTTTCTGATTAGATAAAGTCCTCCGTAGTTCCAGCTCATGGGAACTGAGGTAAGATCAGCAAAATCACCTGCCAGATAATAAGAGGTATATGCTGAGTTTTTTTTTCGTACGATCGCTGGAAACCTGCCGGATAATCCTTCTGATCTGAGCTTTTCTCTCCCTCTTTCGGTAAG
>CAZMFK010000188.1:0-3637 GCA_964565545.1 uncultured Caldisericota bacterium
CCAAATACGGGTCAATGATCTGGATCTAACTGAGTTGGGCTATGAACCGATTAATGCTGGAGGGGAGGAAGCTATATAATGACAACGCCCGGTGAATATAAGACGGTACAGCGTCCTATCATTGAATATGCAAAAGCAATGAAGTGGAATTATGTCTCCCAAGCTGAGGCTGAAGCCAGACGTGGTTTCAACCAGGAGGGTGTTACTCCTGCTGAGCGTGCGGCGAGAGCGTCACTATATTTTGACGACCTCCTTTTCCAGAAAGTCAAGGAGTTTAACCCGAAGTATGTAGAAGCCGAGGGAGCTCTGGTTGGCCAGCTTCGGCGCCTTCAGGCAAACATATTCGGTAACCGGGATGCTCTCGGACTGCTTCGTAACACTGGAACATTTTACTGTGCCGAAGAGAATCGCGAACTGGATCTTAAGCTTATCGACTTCGAAGAAATCGACAATAATACATTTGAAGTTACCGAAGAATACTATATCCATAACGGCACTTACGGGAACCGTGAGGACGTGGTATTCCTCATCAATGGCATTCCTGTGCTCGTAATCGAGTGTAAGAATGCCAATAAGGATGAGGCGATAGCATTAGGTGTTGACCAGATCCGTCGTTACCATGAGGAAACGCCAGAGCTGTTCGTGCCGCAGATGGTATTCACGGCAACCGAGGCTATAGGGTTTTCCTATGGCGTCACCTGGAATACTGTGCGCCGGAATATCTTTAACTGGAAGCACGAGCGGGTTGGCCAGCTTGAACATAAGATCAAGACCTTCTGCGATCGGCACCATGTTCTTGAGCTCCTGAAGCATTTTATTATTTTTGCGGAAAAAGATGAGGAACTTAATAAGTATGTCCTGCAGCAGCACCAGACCACGGCGGTAAGACGAGTTATCGAACGTTGCCACAATGTTGATCATGCTCGCGGTCTGATCTGGCATACACAGGGGAGCGGTAAGACCTTCACCATGATCAAGGCTGCTGAGATGTTGTTTAAGGCCCCGGATAGTGAGAAGCCGACCATCCTTCTAATGATTGATCGCAATGAGCTCGAGGATCAAATGCTTAAAAACCTTGCAGCATTGGGGCTTGGTAATGTGGAACATGCTAATAGCATCAATTATCTGGTTAAACTTCTCAAGGATGATTACCGGGGGATCGTAGTAACGACTATCCATAAGTTCCGGGATATGCCGGAGAACGTAAACCAGCGGACTAATATTTATGTGATGATAGACGAAGCGCACCGCACAACAGGTGGAGATCTTGGCAACTTCCTGATGGCAGGTCTTCCCAACGCAACATATATCGGCTTCACTGGAACGCCTATTGATAAAACGGTCTATGGTAAGGGCACGTTCAAGACCTTTGGAGTGGATGATAAAGATGGTTACCTCCATAAGTATTCTATCCAGGAGAGCATCGCAGATGGTACAACACTACCCCTTTTCTATAATATTGCGCCAAACGAAATGTTAGCAAATCATGAATTAATGGAAGAGGAGTTCTGGTCCCTGGCTGATACTGAAGGCATTGCTGATATAGCTGAGTTAAATAAAATCCTCGACCGGGCGGTGAACTTGAAGAATTTCCTTAAAGGTGATGAACGTGTGGATAGAATAGCTAAATACGTGGCAGAGCACTATCTTCAGAATGTCGAACCATTGGGCTACAAGGCTTTTTTAGTTGCTGTGGATCGGCCTGCCTGCGCTAAGTACAAGGCGGCGCTTGATAAATATCTTAAGCCTGACTATTCAGCAGTTGTCTACACGGGCAACCACAACGATTCGGCGGAGCTTAAGATTCACCACATTGACGATAAAAAGGAAAAGCAGATCAGGAAGGACTTTGCCCGGTATGGCAGCGAGCCGAAAATATTAATTGTTACCGAGAAGCTCCTGACCGGCTTTGATGCACCTATTCTCTATGCCATGTATTTGGACAAACCAATGCGCGATCACACCTTACTTCAGGCCATTGCGCGGGTGAACCGACCTTATGAGAATGAGGTAGAGGAGATGGTTAAACCACATGGATTTGTGCTTGATTTTGTGGGTATCTTTGACAAGCTGGAAAAGGCCTTGGCTTTTGATAGTGATGAGGTTAATGCTATTGTCAAGGATCTGCAGCTCCTCAAAGTGTTGTTTAAAGATAAGATGGAGCAGAAGGCCCCGCAGTATCTGGAGATGATTAAGCGTGGTTTTGATAATAGGGATGTTGATGACCTAATTGAACACTTCCGGGACAAGGAGCGGCGCAAGGAGTTTTTCAAGGAGTTTAAGGAAATAGAGATGCTCTATGAGATTATCTCTCCTGACAAGTTCTTGCGACCCTTTATTGAAACCTATACCACGCTTGCTGCTATCTATGATGTGGTCCGAAAAGCTTACACTAAAACGGTATATGTTGACCGGGCATTTCAGAAAAAGACAAATGAACTTGTGCAAAAGCATATAGGGACCAGCTATATAGAGCCGGTCTCTGATTTTATGGAAATCAATGAAGATACCGTGGACTATATAGTTGATAAAAAGGGTGGCGACAGCACGAAGGTCATTAACCTGATTAAAAGCATCGAAAAGGTGGCAGAAGATAATAGCGACGATCCCTTCCTAATTGCCATGGCAGAGCGGGCTAAAGCAGTGCAGGAGAAGTATGAGGATCGGCAGGTTAGTACGCAGGATGCGCTCAGTGAATTATTTGGTGAGATAGAGAAGAACGAAAATCGGAAAAAGCAACAGGCCGAGAAAGGTTTTGATGGCTTGACGTTTTTCGTGTATCAGTTACTTCGTGATACTGGGATAAAGTCTGCTGAAGATGTAAGTGGTAATATTAAGAAGGCTTTTATAAGCCATCCAAACTGGCAGACAAGTGATGCAGAGTTGCGTGAATTGCGCAAGGAGGTGACCTTCGCAATCTACGCGGAGGTGGATGACCTCGACCAGGTAACACAGATTGTAGATAATCTATTTTCAATACTGATGAAAGCATATGAGGTTAAGTGAGCTTGAAAAACATAGAAAAAAATGATTTCAAAGAGCGGGTTCAGCGCTGGGCCAATAAATTGGATGCCAGGGTGACATCCGTCTCTGTTCGCCCCATGAAGACAAAGTGGGCATCATATTCCACAACGGGGCGTTTAACTTTCGACTCGGCCCTATTAGAGTTGAAGGTAGAACTTCAAGACTATGTGATAGTGCATGAACTATTGCACGATCAAGTTCCCAACCATGGTAAGCTGTGGAAAAGCCTCATGCGTGCCCACTTAGGCGACTATGAAATATACGAAAAAGCTCTGAAGCAAAATGCGCAGAGTAAGATACTTTAGTTGAATTGTTGTCATATATAATTTAGTTCTGTATTAAAAGGATTGAAATCAATGAAAAAATCTGAACGAATTGCTTATATTAAAGAAATTGCCCGTCGTCTTGCACCTGAAGAATGGGGTGAAATTGACCTGGTTCTTAAACAGTTTGAACTCCCTTGGATTGAACAGTGGAGTGGTAACAAGATCGACTACATTATACAAATGATTGAAGATGCATCCGATGATGTATTAACTGAACTTTCTGCTCATCTTGGGTTCGGGGAGTCATTTAATCAGAATCAACCACCATCATTTTGGCTGCCTGATAG
>CAZMFK010000189.1:0-3599 GCA_964565545.1 uncultured Caldisericota bacterium
TTATCACTGTCCAAAAATGGGACGGAATCTTCTGGTTCGAAAAATACCAGGAGTAAAATTTTTTGCTATAATTCTCACTATGGAAGAGAAAGAAATAAAAGGGAGTAAAAATCCTGAAATCCAGTGGGATCATGATATCCCCCTCTATAATCGCTTTATCGCCAAAGATACCTTTGTGGCTTTCGGTCTACCCACCCTCATCATCGCCATTTGGATAGGAAGTATGTACCTTTCCGATATCCGCAAAGGGCAAAGCGTCTCCTTCGATGGCTTTCAGTACGCCCTGGGTATGGTTATCATCCTCATTCTCGGTACCATGCTCCTCTTATGGATCCTCTATGGAAACCGCTTTGAAACCCGATTCATCGTCAACAGCAAAGGCGTTAAGCTTTCCCTTCAAGCAGGAACCCGCAAAAAAAGCCGCATCGTCAATATCCTCCTTATTTTGGCTGGAATGGCTTCCAAAAAACCTGGTTATGCAGGCATTGGCCTCATCTCCCAATCTCAGGAAACCTTCAACGCTTCCTGGAAAGATATCTTCAGCTACCAACCCTACCCCCGCATCCATTGCATTGTTCTGCGCAATTCCTGGCGCAAGCTTGCCGTGCTTCATTGCAGTAAGGAAAACTATCATGAAGTCATGCAAACCATCGATCACTACATGCTTCCCCGTCGTGAAAGCATCAAAAAAGAACTCAATGCTATTCGCAAAGAACGGCTCAAAAACCTCTACTATATCCCCTTCATCGCCCTCTCAGCATTCTTTATGACTGCCATATACGAATACGACTTTGACAGCAGGGTCATGGTCTATCTCGTGGCTTTCTGGGCACTCTTTGGAGTTTTGGTCGATCTGGAATTCAAACTTATTTTCAGCTACTTGGGATATGTGGGTATAGCACTCCTCTGGATCATCTTTAGCTTTTCCTTTTTCGACTCTTCTATTTGGTCCTACGACTACCCCCGCTGGCTCTTTTTCACCCTTGGCTGTGCAGGAATGATCCTCATCCTCCACCTCCAAAATCGCAGAACTGCCAAGCACAACAAAGAAATCAAGGCGATATATTAATTACCGCTGTCGATCTCCCAGGTATCCAGTACTTTCCCAAAACTATCTATAAGGTGCATTTTTCGAAATAAATTGCTGACTACACAAGCATGATTAGGTATGACATGTATGATATCACCAGCTTGTATTTTACTGGATAGAGGAAGACATACTCTCCCAAGCTCTTCTGATAAAGCGAATATTTCTGCTTCAGGATATTCCATGATGGTTCCAAAAAATGGTGTTAGCTCCTGCCCGTGAGCACCCCGGTCAAGACCCAACTGCTTGCTGCCAAGATTTATGATGGCCCGATGATCAGCAGGCTTGCTTAAAACCGTTCCTGCCACCCGCAATGCACATTGCTCCATTTGGGCTGCACCCAAAGCCACCTGAATTCGATCATAAAAAACATAATTACCAGGACGGACTTCGGTTATACCTTCAAAATCATTCGAACAAATGACAGTGGGAGTAGATCCTATGGCCACTACATTAGATGGGCTAAGAGGTAAAAGGCTTTTACTGGCTCTCCGAACGGAGTCCTGCTCTTTTTTAGCCACCTGTAAAACTTCTTTCAAGTTTCTGCAGGAATAAACCTGGCCAGCATGAGTACTTACGCCCTCATATTCCAGGTTTTTTGATTGCAAAATAGCTTGGCACACCGATTGAAGTCTGGGAGTATCTTCGGGAATAATCCCCAAGCGATGAAGGCCCGAATCAATTTTGATCAGGATCTTCACCTGAGGCATGCCCATGAAACAGGACTGAAGAAACTCAACCTGTTCCAAACTATCCACCGTCAGCGTCAGTTTACAGTTTTCAGACATTTCCTGAAGAGCCCGTTTTTGAGATGCCTCCATCAAAGGATAGGCAAGGGTAATGTCTTTGCAGCCAGTCTTTAGAGCCAACCTTGCTTCTTTTAATGATGTGGTCAATACCCCGGTGGCTCCAGCTTCCATTTGCATCTGAATAATGCGGGAGCATTTGTGTGTTTTTACCATAGGGCGCAAATTTAACTGATGCCTACGGCAATGTTCCTGCATTTGCTTAAGGTTGTCTGAAAGTTGTCTTAAAGAACAAAGCAAAGCAGGAGTAGCTATCATGTTTTTTAAATTCCTTTCTTTTTTCTCTTTTATTATCTAATAAAACAAGGATAATAAAAATAATAAAGGAGGAAATATTTTTGATCAATCATTTTCTGATGGAAAAGCTTTATGATGCAGCGCATATCCAGCGATGGAATGATCATTTGCGTACGAAAGGTTTTACGGAATTAGACAAGCAATCTCATAAAATGGTTATAGCTTTTATCCTGGGCAGATGCGAGGAAGATACTTCGCTAAACCCTTTGGATTGGGGCAAAATGCTGGAAATGGGCTTTTTTGAATTCTTGAAGCGAGTCATCCTCACCGACATCAAACCCTCCATTTACCATGAAATGATTAAAGCCAGCGGTCATGACATCAACCAGTGGGTGTGGGCTCAGTGTCAGCTGGAAGCTTCCTGGCTACCAGATATTTTAATGAAAAAACTGGAAAACTACCTGCTTGACAGCCCCTCTGAAAATACTGAAAGCAGGATATTGAAAGCAGCCCACTATTATTCCACCTATTGGGAATTCAATGTGATTTATCCATTTAACAAAGTTTTTTACAGCTCCTCCGAAACCAAAGAACAATTAGACAACGAATGGGAAAATCATAGTGACCTGATTGGTATGCAGAAATTGGGTATGCAAAAAAATCTTTATCGCTTTGTGGATATGGTAGGGCAGTTGCGATTCCAGCAAAGATGGTCCCGCACTCCCCGCATCCCTGAAACTTCCGTATTGGGCCATATGCTGGTGGTTGCCTGGCTGGCTTGGATATGTTCATATGAGTTGAGTTACTGTCCCCAGCGAATTCTCCATAACTTTTTTGCAGCTTTGTTCCATGATTTGCCCGAAATTTTAACTCGAGATATTGTATCCCCTATCAAAAAATCGATTGGCAGCCTGGAAAAGCTTATTCTGGATATCGAAACCGAGCAGATGAAAACAAGGATCTATCCTTTACTTCCACGTTCATGGCATGACGACTTCCATTACTGGCTGGATCACACTTTCATCAATCGCATACGTACCAAGGGTAAGATCACCTTAATCCCGGATGATCCCATAGACCAAAACTATAATAACAACCAGTACGAGCCTCTGGATGGTCATTTAATCAAATCCTGTGATTTATTGGCTGCTTTTACGGAAGCTTATTTTTCCCTTAACCACGGCATACGCTCCCGTGAGTTGACGGATGCCTGTCATAGTCTGGAACAGCAGTTTCATGAACGCGCCAGGCAGGATGCTTATCCTTTTGTTAGTGTAGTACAAGATCTTCTGAATCATAACAACTTCAAAGAATAATACCAAAGGAGGCCCAAAGGGTGGACAAGATAAAACCCACTATAGTTGTAAGCAAATGTTTAAGTTTTGACCATTGCCGTTATAATGGCCAAATGATACCTGATCCCTTTGTTGAAAAAATGAAAAGCTATGTTGCCTTCCTTCCGGTCTGCC
>CAZMFK010000190.1:0-3578 GCA_964565545.1 uncultured Caldisericota bacterium
TGCACTGTATATCATGAGTGTCTGAGTGGAGAAGGTCATAAAATTCTGCAAAAAACCCTGTATATTCATTAGAAAAATAGGTGCTCATCATCTCTCTTCCCACTCCACTTCCAGCTCAAACTCGCCATACTTTGTCAGCTTATCGTAATCATCTCTCAGGATTGCATACTGATGAATGTTCCAATAGCGTCCTTTGACATAAATAAAATCACGCATCAACCCCTCATGGATCATCCCTGCTTTTTCCATCACTCTGGCAGAAGCTTTGTTTTCCTGAAAACATCGAGCCTCGGTACGATGCAAATCCATGTAGGTAAAACCAAACTTAATTAATGCCATTAGGGCTTCACTGGCATAACCTATGCCCCAATGCTCTGTAGCGAAACAAAAACCAACTTCGGCTTTATGTTGTTCCATACTCCACCAACAAAAGTCAGCAGTGCCTACCATTGCTCCAGTATCTTTCAGGGTGACTGCCCAGCAAGCTACTTGTCCTTTTTTATACTTCTCCATAGAGAGATTGATAAATGCACGGGTATCTTCCAGAGATTGATGGGTAGGAAAGATAACATATTTCGTGACCTCGGGGTTGGAAGAATAGTGATAAACTGCTTGCTCATCCTCCAGGTGTAGTTTTCTAAAAGCCAAGCGAGGAGTACGCATGCCATTCCATTGGATGTAGATTGATGACAACTCAATTATTTTCATACTGCTTCCCTCCTTGGGCTAGTTTCAAAGGATCTTGGCGTATTGACGCATTCTCTATCTTGAATAAACAAACAAGTAAAACTCCTCAATCCTCTTTTTCCATTACCATTTTTCCCTGATTGCATTATATCCTCATAGAGAATAATTGGTACCAGAAATGGGTGGCTGGAACAACGAATACTTATGAAATTCACGACTTGGATCTATAATATAAGCAAAGATATGAGCCATAGGGACGGAGGTCGTGACTCAACTTCCTTGTATTGGGCGACAAAATATTGACTTCCTTGGATTGGGGGTTTGGAGATGAAAATGGAGAAATACTGGGAAGGTTTGATTGTTTTTCTATCATGTAAAGATCTTAACGCAACTCATCATTTTTACAGTGATGTATTGGGTTTGCCCTTGTATCTGGATCAGGGTAAATGCAGAATATATCAGATACCCGGAGGCGGGATGCTTGGTTTTTGCTCTCATATTCCCTTCATTTCAAGTGAAAAGAGCCCAATTCTGACGCTCCTTACTCCACGGGTGGATGAAGTGTATGACCTTTTTCTTAGTGAGGGCATACAGCCTGAGCATGAACCACGCGAAAACCCAACTTTTCACATTTATCATTTTTTTGTAAAAGATCCCAACGGGTATTGGGTCGAGATTCAAAAATTCCTCAATTAGAGCTATTAAAAAGTTGTCAACAACTCCGTCCCCTTGACATATTTGTCGAGGCCGGGTTTTTTTCGAAGGCCTGAGGCATTCATGGATCGGATTTTGCCATAGATGAGGCGTTCCTGAAAGGGATGGTCGTGTTTGCCAAAGCACCAGGCCACCCCGGCATAGCTGTTGGGATCCCGACCGTCGAGGGAGTATTTGTTATTAAGGTAAAGAGCAGTCTTAAAGGCCTCTTCGGGAGTTTCTGACCATTCCAGCAGTTTTTTGCCCCAATACATACGCATGTAATTGTGCATCTTGCCTGTATGCAACATTTCCCTTTGTGCTGCGTTCCAGTAGGGATCATGAGTTTTTGCCTGCTCCCATTCCGGAAGTTCATAAATATAGGGTCGGGGATCTGTATTGTGCTGATCCAGGGTGGTTTTTGCCCACTCGGGAAGACCTTCGAAACTATCATAGTGGGAATTATAATGGCAGAAGTTGAAAGAGAGCTCTCGGCGAACAACCAGTTCATCCAGAAAGACCTCAGCTACTTTAGAGCTGGATTCGAGAACTTTTTGCACGACTTCCATAGCGGAAATTTGTCCAAAATGGAGATAGGGGCTGAGATTGGATTGAGCCGGTCGGGAAAGGTGGCTTCGTTGCGAGGCATATTGCTGAAGATCTTTTTTTATAAAGCGTTTTAACTGCTTTAAAGCTTCTTTTCGACCCCCCCGGATGCAATCAACTGGCTGGACTTCCTTGCTCAGTTTCAGAGAAGCAAGGTTGAATCGGGATGGGTCAATCCCATGAATGGTTTGAAGTATTTGGAGCGAGTCCATTTCAGGCGGGATAGCTTGCCACTCCACAGCATCCGGTTGGAGACGGGAGATGATTTTTTTCCGCAGATGACCTGCCTGCCAGGCTTCTTTGGGATATGCCAGGGCTACGGGCACGCAAGAGTCACTCTCCACTATGCTGATAGGAATGTCTGTCTCTTGTAGCAGTTGATTTCGCCAAACCTTCTGATGTTTTAGATATCCCCGGTCTGTTACCACCCATAGGGCCTCTTTTGCTAATTTCAAAGCCCCACTGAGAGGATCTTCCACCCGAAGGATCATTTTCATTCTTTTCTTTTCAGCTTCCCTGCAAAGCTCTGCCAGTCCCTCCCACATAAACTGGTAATGTCGTAGTTGGGCTTCGGGATATTGCTCAGTAAGCCCAAAATAGATTAACAGCGGTAGCTTTTGTTGGTTGGCTATCCATTGGGCATAGTGTAGCGCAGGATTAAATTCAAGCCTCTGGCTGGCCTGCATCCAGTAAAGAACATATTTTCGCCTCGCAGGGAGTGCTTGTAGTTTTTCTTCAATTCGGCTCTGAAGGGTTTCAGTCATCTTTGCCAGAATTGCTCATATCTGCTAATTTTTCCGGATAAGGGCAAAACAGGCTTTGCTCGCTTAAATAGGGCTCTTTGAAACGAATGATCCAGGACTTCATGACCGATAGCAGGGAGCTCAAGGGAATATGCTTTTCTTTATATTGCTGAATCAGATCCAAAAAGTAGGAACGTTCTTCTGAGCTTAACTTGTCAGAAACATAGCCAAAACAGTGCAGTAAAGCATTAATCATGGATACCAACCGGGGCAGTTTGCAAAACATTGCCTGAATATGTTTTTGATAGCTCTCTATCACTTGCTTCTCCGGTAATCGTTTGGCATGAGCAACTAATCGGCCCATTTTCTGCAATTCAGATTGGTTGTATGCCATAAACAAATACTTATTGCGAGTATGAAAATCAATTAAACCTGATATGGAGTAGTTTTGACTGAGTTCTTTGAATCGGGACTGGGTATATACCTGAGTAAGAAAATGCTCTCGAATATTAGCGTTTAACAACCTTCCTTCATCTTCCAGAGCAAGGTGGGGATAAATAGTTGTGATCTTGCTTCCAAAGAATCCCTGACCTTTGCCAAGAGAGGATTTGCTTTCTGCTGAGGGATAGATGCGAACGTCTTTGACTCCACAGGATGGAGAGCGGTTTTTTAAAATAAATCCATCCACCTGGTCTAACTTTCTTAACCAGGTTTCTGTAAAATGATCCATATCCGAAGTGCAATCTTTGCCTGTGGCTGGTTGGATTAGTTTGTCTGTCCCATCTACTCTCACCAGACGGATAGGATCTCTCGGGACTCCCAGGTGAATAGCCATTTCAGGGCAGACCG
>CAZMFK010000191.1:0-3567 GCA_964565545.1 uncultured Caldisericota bacterium
CCGCTGGTTTAAAAATAGTGCTTGCTTTTCCTTGACTTTATTACTGTTGTTTGTAGATTCATGATTAACTGTTAGTTCACTAAAAGGAGTCGGACTATATGTTTTATTATACTGAAACACACAAAAAGATAGTATCTGAGCTTGAATTGCCCAATGTTGATTTTAATTGGACCGCGAAGTTTTCTTTAGCTCCTTTTTCTTTATTCCAGTATTTATCATTGGTTAAAAGCTTATCCCTTTGTATTTACCTATTTCTTTTCAATGTTGTCTTCGGTTACTTGATACTATCTGGCGTTTCTTCTGATTATAATGCTTTCTTATATGCTTTAAATAATCATTATAGTTCATTTTCTTCTTTTTTTGCTTTTACTTATCCTGGCTTTGGATTCCTTTTTTTCAAGTTCATCCTTCTTATGCTCTTGCTGGATTTATTTTTTTTGCTCATTTTCGAGGGGTTAACAGCTAGAATAAAAATGTACTCCTACATCTTTTTGTTTAGTAATAAGTACAATGAACAAAACTATAAAACACAAATACAATCCATGGAACAAAGAGGTCAACTAGGCATAAGCATCTTTTTAATCCTTTTAGGCATATCCTCTTTTGTTTTAGTTCAAGACTTGGGATTTTTGGTAAGTTTTAAAGTATTTACTTGGCTTGCGGTGAAAAGCATTTCAGCATTTACCGTTTTTGTTGTTTTCTTCTTATGTCATAAAAGAGAGGAAAAAAATCTTGATCATATAGTGCAAATCATATCAACCATTACACAGGAAAGAAAGCTTTCACGCACTGATGATGAATTTAAAGAGATTCTGCAAAGGCATGAAAGCACAAGAATTAAACACGCATACCTTCAAGCAATAACTATAGCATTATGTTTTTATCTTTTTGTAAAACTCAGTTTCCTAGAAATAGTATCCCTGATGTTTTCCTCGTTCTTTCACTAAGAATAAACCCCCTGATTGTTCCAGCTGTTCCAGCCCCCTAATTCCCGGTACCCGTTGTTCTCATTGAGGGTATAATGGAATCAAGGAGAAATCGTAATGGAAAAGGGGAGTTTGCTCAAAAATCGGAAGGTAAAATTGCCACAGGGACGGGGTTGTTGACAACTTTTTACCCTTTATTGATGAGATTTCTTGCTTGCTGGTTATGAATAAGTAGCTTGTTTTCACTCACAGACATATTTAAAGCACCCTTCCTCTCTCCCCTTTCCGCTGGTTTGAAAATAGTGCCTGCTGTTTCTTCAATGGAATCAAAGATTTTTAGTTAGGTTTTTCGGATGATGGTGTAAGTTTTTTCACTTTTGTTTCCTGCTTCATCCTCAGCAAGAAAATGAAAGCGATTTTCTCCTTCATTCAGAAAACGTGCTATTCGAAATCTGCCTCCGTATGAAATTATCTCTTCCCCATTCAAAGTTAGGGAAAAGAAATAACCTTTCTCCCATTTGTCGTATAGAAAAAGGCTCTCCAATTGTAGTTTTCCCCGGAAGGTAAAATGAGCTTGATCCGTAATCATAGGTTCTTTGTCGAGATCGAACACTTCAAACGAGGGTGCTACGGGATCAATTTTGATTTCCATGGATTGAAGCTCTTCAGTCCCCCAGGGAGCAATGCTTTGCCAGGTGATGATTCTTATTTGTTGCGTTTCTTGACAGAAAATTTCTTCAGGGATATTCAATAGTTGTCTGCCATTCCTCATAAGGATATGATTTGGATCCTGCTTATCAAATCTAAGCACCGGAGGTTCCAGATACCAGCCATTATTTCCTTCGAGCCCTCCCTGGATGTGTACTACAGTAACCGGTAAAGCAGGGAGGATGAAAAACTCCGCACTGAAAACCAGCTCCAGGCATTCCTGATGAGTTTCAACTCGAAATCTGTAGCTTCCGGGATCTGGCACTATTACATCTTCCAGCACAATCTCCATCTCGGTCGCCTGCTTTACAATAGGGATCGAACGCCAATCCTTTTCAAAAGGAAATTTTAATATCACGGATTCGCCAACCGAGGGTGCTCGATTCTTTCCAAAGATCAAATGGATCCGCCATGAGCTTTTTGCTTCTGCGTAAGGAGCCTCGATATAGAAGCTTTTAACTTCCAGTTTCTGTGCTTTGATCGGAATTTCAACTGTAGTCATTTTTTGTAAAGATCCCTTCCAATTTAGACTCAGGATTAGCTGCTCTTCCTCCATTGGATTGCGGATATTGGCCTCTTTGGAAAAATATATTTCTATCCCGCTCATGCCAGCGATATTGTGCTCAAGAACAATATCCACCGTCTGTTCAATTAGATCAAGATTGACTTCGGCTTTATGAGGATGATGTCCATTGACAAGCACCTGCTCCCAGGACAAAGATGAAGGCACCCAAACTGAATCAGGAAACTGGATACTGATTTTATCCCCTCGCAGAATTTCCTGTTGAGGAAAAAAGCTGATGGTGTATTCTGCGATACTATCGGTAGCGGAAGGCTTAACACAGAGGATGCCCTGATTTTTAGGAGCAGTGATTTGGTAGATTTCGCTGGGTATTGCTTGCATATGATGCTGAGTAGAAAGTTGTAACTGGTATTCCCCTGGCTTTAGCGGATTGACAATACCCATTCGCGGGTCGATATACAGGATATTTTGTATGATTTCATGATAACAAGTGGGAATTGGAAGCACCATGTAGTTATCTCCCATTTCTTTGATATAAGGCAAAGGGTACTCATTCAGCTTGATCCAGCCGGGCTGGTATTCCTCTTTGCTTGTTTGAATCCGAGTGCCTATTGGAAAATCGATGCGAAAAAAGCCATTCTGGAAATGCATTGTTGCAGGAGGCGTAAGGTCAAACTCAAGGCTTAGTCCTGTAGTTTGATTAATCCTGCTGTCATGCAAATTTACTCTGGCTGGACTTAGTTTTAGTTCTTCCAGCACTACGGGTAAGGATTCCCGTAATTTGGGTTCTGTTTTAGTTCTTAATCCATACAGATACGGTCCAGGCTCCGAAGGAGTCATCACGCCCGCTTCGGGACTAACTATAACCTTTGCTTTTTTCCACTTTTCTTCCGCTGGGTTAATCGGTGCTTTTAAGTTGAATATAATTTCCATCGTATCATTGTCGTGGAAGATAACCATAGGAAGCCCGGCGCAAAAGCTCGTAAAACAATAATCATCGCCATAAAGAGGTTGAACGATGATGGATTCAATGATTCTCTTCAGTCGTTTTTGTTTTTCATCTTTTTCTTCGGGCAAAGGAGGTTCCAGCCATGTGCCTGCTGAAAAGCGCAAACTCATCCAATCATGAACTTCAAGTCTTTTCTTAGGAAAAAAAGTAAAAGTGTACTCAGCCATACAATTGCTGAGAGTTGGAAAAACTTTCATCTCCAGAGATTCAACTGATTCCGCAGAAGATTTGAAAGGCTTCCCTTCAATATTGAACACAGGATATATAAAAGAAAAAACCAGTATAAGCAAAGCCAGGTTGCGTCTTGAAAGATTTCTTTTTCCAAGCATTCTTAAGCCTCCTGAAACCGTGTTGCTTCATTTAAAAACCTATTCGAACGGTCTTCGATGATTCAGCTAAAA
>CAZMFK010000192.1:0-3549 GCA_964565545.1 uncultured Caldisericota bacterium
AAATAAACAAAGAACAATCGCAAAAGCAACAAACCTCGAGATAGAGAAGCTGGGTTTTCAATAGCCAGCTGGACTGCATTGTAATTGGGAGGATTTGGATCGCTTGTGAAGGGCGGATATTGATCCGTCATGAACATCATATAGCCAATAACTCTTAAGTACCAGCGCATATACCCTTCCACAAAGCGGAACATGCCTTCGGGGTATTTGCCAGTGAAGAGTACTGCCCACCAGGCAATGAAAATAACAAATGATACCGCAATACCATAAAAGCCTAAAATGAACCCGTGGGGAATCATGACATAAAAATAAACAAAGAACAATCGCAAAAGCAACAAACCTCGAGATAGAGAAGCTGGGTACGCAATTCTAAACTTAACGGGTGATGCCATTTTTCAAATGTCCTCCTTCCAAAATATAACGATATTTATTGTCATTATATTAGAAAATATAGATTTGAGAATAAAAAAAAGATAAAAAATAATTTAAAATATAATTTATGTTGTAGTAGTATATTTTTTATTGAGGGTTAGCTGAAGCATTAAATAGCTTCAAAAACATTGAGGTGAAAATGTTCAATCCCGCAAATAACAAAAAGCTTAAATGGCTGGAACATATTGGTTTGTGCGAAGGTGTCCGTAATGCAATTTGGTCTGCAGTTTTAAATGTTGAATCTGGCAAAAAGCTGGTTATTTTCGGAAATTTGATACATAATCGCAGAGTTCAGTATGAGCTTTCATGGAATGGCATTGAAACTGTTTATGATATGAACGATATCCCTGCAAATGCCAGAGTAATCATACCTGCTCATGGCATTACTAAAGAATCAGAAAGCAAGCTGAAAACTATAACCTCTGATATAATTGATCGCACCTGTCCCGTAGTCATCAAATTAAGAAGGCTATTGATGAGCGTTACCCGAAATCATGATCATGTAGTTTTGGTTGGAAAAAGAAACCATCCGGAAATCATCGGAGCAGTCAGTTATGTTGATGGTGATCGAGTCAGTATTGTAGAGTCTTATGCCCAGGCTAAAACGCTTGATCTTCCCTATTCCAATCTGGCGTTAATTTCTCAAACGACTGCAAGTATTTCGGTATTTCGATCCATCAGAGAATTATTGTTTAACCTATTTGGCGAACGATTATCAGTATTTGAAACGATATGTCCCACAGTGATCAAAAGGCAGCAGGATGCGAGTGAATTTGCGAGAAAAAGCGACATTGTATTTGTAGTTGGCGATTCGCAAAGCTCCAATACCTATAGTCTTTATGAATTAGCAAAAATTGAAAATAACCATAGCTTTTTAATTTCAAGCGATGAACTGCTTCCTTTTGATGCTTCCATACAGAATGTGCTGAATAAAGCTCAATCAATAGCAATCTTGTCTGGCACTTCTTCGCCCACTTATATCATTGATGAAACAGTTTATCGAATAAAGCGGGTAATTGATCAATCAAAGCAAAGTCATCGACCTGTTCTGGTTATTTATGGTCCAACTGCTATTGGAAAGACCGCTGTGGCTGAAGCAAGTGCTCAAATGATGAAAGGCGAGATCATCAACGTAGACTCTATGCAGGTATATAAACACCTAAATATTGGCACAGCAAAGCCTTTGCTAAGCACTAAGAGTCCTCCGTACCATATGGTGGATATTATAGATCCCAGGGAGCAATTTTCCGTAGCTCGCTTTCGTTTGATGGTCAGTGAAATTCTTAAAAATCTTAACAATAAGGGTACTTTGGCTGTGATGGCAGGTGGTAGCAATTTATATCTGTCTTCAATAATTGATGGGCTTTTTGAACTTGATGAAGCCTGGGATTTTTCAATCAGGAAAATGCTCCTCAAACAAAAAAATGATTCAGGATTGAAAGCTCTATATGAGAAGCTACAGGAAATGGATCCAGTGATAGCAAAAAAGATTCACCCCAATGATCAAAAAAGAATTTTACGCGCCATGGAAGTTATGCTGATGACTAACAAACGCATGAGTGATTTACAAAAGGAACAAACCTACCCTCTGCCATATTTTTACATCAAAATAGGCTTGCTTAAATCACCTGAAGAAATTTATCAAAGAATTAATCAACGCGTTGACGATATGCTTGATCAGGGACTGGTTAATGAAATCAAAAAATTAATGGAGCAAGGTTATGACACTACTCTCGAACAAATCAAAGCTCATGGATATCGCGAATTGATAAAAGCTTGCAAAGGGCTTTTGAAATGGGATGAAGCCATTGAGCTAATGAAAAAAAATACTCGAAATTACGCCAAGCGACAGTTAAGCTGGTTAAGACAGCGCTCGGATTTTCATTTGTTGAATACATCCCTTAGAAATCCAGCAGAATCAGCTGAAATAATAGCAGAAATATATGATAAAATCTCTGGATATATCATCATTTAGATTAAAGTATTGCACCTGCAATTTTTATTTTTGTTGGCTGCATAGGACACCATCGTCCCTTTTTCCAGGTCTACCCATAAAAAACGGCCCAGAAAACCATGATGACCCTGGCAGATATGCTGAATAATCTGGGAAGCGATCAAAGTGCCAATCAATCCAGGAGTAACTCCTACAATGCCTTTTTGTTTTTCTTCTTCTGCAAGTTTGGATTCTAAAGGGACAGGGTACAAACATCGAAAACAGGCGTGATTACTGGAGGGGATTCTTGAAAAAAACATGCCTGACCAAGACGATACCGCTCCAAAAAACAAAGGCTTCTTTTCGCGGATACAATTATCAGAAATAAGGTATCGACTGGGATAATTATCTGTTGCATCTACAATAAAATCATAATCAGCCATGATTGAGCTAATGTTTTGTTTGTCTAAATACACCTGATGTTCCGTTATGGAAATCAAAGGGTTCAGTGCGTTCAATTTTTTTTTAGCTGAAGAAGTTTTAAGCTGACCTATATCATTCATGTTATAAAGAATTTGACGATTTAGATTCGAAAGACTTACAATGTCATGATCAGCAATGCCAATTCGACCAACTCCTGATGCAGCAAGGTAATAAAGAACTGGAGATCCCAATCCGCCAGCGCCAATAACTAATACTGACGCTGAAAACAATTTTTTTTGTCCCTCATTTCCAATGGATGGCATCCAGCATTGCCTTTCATAACGGGGATCATGAAGAATACTATCAGGAATTTTCAAAATTTGCTTTCCATTCGCTGGCATCGTCTTCGTGGATGATTTTCTTCCAAATCGGTAATTCTTTTTTTAGCCACTCCACTGCAATTTCCAGCACTTGAAACGTTTTGTTCCGATGGGAAGAGCTTACGCTGACTAAAACAGCAACTTCACCTACAGGAACAAATCCAATACGATGAATAATCTCAACAATAATATCAGGAAAACTGTCAGTCATCTGCTGAATGAAATCCTTATAAACCTGATGGCACATCTGATCATATGCGCTATACATAATTCCTTTGACATGATTATCTTCTGGGGCATTTCGTACCATACCCATGAAGTAAAGGCATGCTCCAACATTTTGCCCATGCCTTGCAATAGGAGCATCCACCAGAATCTTAT
>CAZMFK010000193.1:0-1483 GCA_964565545.1 uncultured Caldisericota bacterium
GATTTTCTTTCTGGTGAACTAATTAGGAGAGAATTGCTTAATGAGTTGCTTGTGAAAAAGTATTTTAGTATATCTAAAACTAATTCGGGAAAATCTAAGCCATATTGGTAAAAACCTTTCATCTTCACACGCTCCTGGCTTTACTGATGCGATTCCAGACGAGTTGGCAGACTGCCCGATAGACTTCTTTGCGTTCTTCTCCTGTAAGCCCCAGGGTATCGAATACGATGTTGTCGAGTTCTGCTCTGTCAGGGAGGGGCTTGGGGTCTTGCTTGTTGAGGGGGATATCTGATTTGGGATCAATGCCACATTCTTGTGAATTTATTTGAAACTGGTTATAAGGAAAAAGGGGATACATGACGAGAATACTTTCAAACATGCCGTTTCTCCCAAATAAAGAACAAAAATTTTGGAGTACTTGTATATATAGTAAGATTTTGACCTCCGAATGATTTTGGCTCAACAATTTGCTTTAATTTGAAGCCTGCATCAGAAAAAACCTGTAAGTACATTTCTATAGGTCGGTGATAGTGAGTTGAAATGAAATTTGATTTTTGTTTTGTAATATTAAAAGGTGCTTCAATAGGAATTTCGTCCCAATAACTGAACCAGTTTTCATGTTCATATCCCCAATATCTTGGCCAAAAAGCTGGATGGGTTATGGAAGCAATAAAAGTGCTTTTCTCTTTTAGTACTGCATGAATAAATTGTGATGCATTTACAAGATCTTTGATTGTCATTAAAAGCATGTTCCCAATTGCTAAGTCATAAAATTCTTTCATTTCTTTTGGAGCTGGTTGCTCGATGTTGTAATTTAAAAAAGAGACTTCATGTAATGCGTTAAATCTATCTTTGCATAAAGCTATACTTTTTTTTGAAAAGTCTACTCCATGAACAGTGCTTGCGTATTTTTTTAACATACTCGCTAAACATCCGCATCCACAACCTATATCGATTATCTTATCAACGAAGTAATTAGTTAACAATTTTTCAATTGTGGGTAAAACAACGTTGTCAAAACTTAAATCAGTGTGGCTGGATATTTGTTTCAACCGAAGGCTAACTATATCGTCCCATTCTTTTATGAGAGTATCAGTGCCTTTATTGAAAGCAGGTTTAATCTTGCTGACCATCATTTTTTGTCATCTTTCTTACAATTTCTAATAGATCCTCGATAACAGCGAATGTTGGATCGTCAGAAGCTGATAGATATTTAATTATATGATTCATATGCTTGTCTTTTATTCCAATCGCAACTCTATCTCCGTGATTTCCATGGGGAAAATATGTAAATCTTGCTTTAGGAAATGAATGACTAATATAACCATAGCAATAAGCACTTGCTCCATTTAATCTTAACTCATTAGTCAATTCTGTGTCGGATGGCACAAAAAGCTCAAGCTCATTTTTTTTTGCTTTGATCCTTAAAAGTTCTTTTACTCCAGGATATTCAGTTGCCCATGACATATCCCTTGACCATATG
>CAZMFK010000193.1:1493-3546 GCA_964565545.1 uncultured Caldisericota bacterium
ATATGCTTACTCTACCATTTTCCGAAATTAGTTTTTTCATGTGTTTGTTAATATTTTCTTTTTGTTTGCTCCCTCTAATGAACTTTTTTGGGTTGTCTACAAATGGTAAGATAATCAAGTATAGATGTATTAGAATAATAATCCCAAAAAAAAGGAATGCAAAAAAAAACGAAATTGGAAAAATAGTCTGGCTAACAGCTAAAAACATTAACAAGGATAGTAATGGGGATAAGAATTTTATCATAGATTACCTCACTTCCTAAGTCCATATAAAACTAGATAATCATCGGATTTACCGAGTTTGCGGAGGTTGGATTTTTGTGCTGCGGAAAGTTTTGGGTAACGACGGGCATACCAGTTTTCAACTTCTTGAATGTCATCAGCATTCAATCCGTAGGCTTCATAAACTAATCGATCAATATCAATTTGTTCGTGGCTTGCGTAGTCATAAAAAGGATCAACTTCTTGCTTGCTAACGATTGTTTCAACCAATTTTGGTATATGTGAGTTTATATTATCAGGAAGTCTGGAAGATTTAAGGTCTTCAATCCGAAAATCTACAGAGTGCTGGATGTAACTTTTAAATAGGTATTTGTTTATTTTAGAGCAAAGAATACCTAAAAGTGAATAATGATCAATAATATCACAAAATATTGATGAGCCAGTTGAGTCAAAAACAGTTGATAATCCCAAACGAAAAGTTGGAGCATATTGACCAGTTCTAGAAAATGTTATTGCCTTCTTAAAAAAAAACTTAGCATCAGGTAAACCAGCACAGAGTTTATTGTTTTTGCTACTATTTTTGCTTGTAATTTTTCCGTAAAACTTATCCCTATCATTAATGGTTAATGTTTTTAATCTGTTAACACTGTTCTTTGACCAATCAAAGTAATACTCAGTTTTTACCAAGTAATTTGGCATCCAACCTTTTGTTGATTCAGATGATCCACCTTTATCATACGGTATAAGGAATTTTCCGTTATATTTGCTTGGATCAACACCATTGGCTTTTTCACTCTCAGAAAAAAGTTGAATATCTTCAAGTTGCAGAATATCATTTTTGAGAGCTGTTTTCATTCCTTCTTTTCCTCGTAAATGATAGATGTAGAATTTGTTGTCTCTGGTATTTATACCCTCTTTAATTGTACAAATCTCAGACAATTTAATAAGTTCGATGTCTCTAGAATTAATTGAAGCATGCACAAATCTTGTTTTTAAAAATACATTTTTTTCATCATTCATAAAAGCAAAAAGCTTGGGACTGGCAACAAAGATGGGAAGGTTGGAGTTGGAGTGGATCAACTGCTGAGGGTAAGTATATACTGCAAACTCAGGTGTTGAGGTGCCTATATGGGAAGGTAAATGATAAAGTCTGCTTCGAAAATGGGGAATATTGCTTCGAGTGGAAAGATTGGTCAGATCAGCTACGATAAGTTGATTTTCTTTTACCTCTTTGTTTGATAGAAGCATGATGCAAGCATTGACCGTTGCATCAAAGCAATCCTGATTAATTCTAATAATTTCATGTAACTGCTTGGATAATACTTGCGCTCTGAGTTCTCGATGGGTCTTTATAGTTAGCCAGGTATCTGAAATAATGTAGGACAATATTCCTGAAGGTTTGAGCAATCTTTTTAATGCAGTTGATATAAATACTCCATAGCTATCCTTACTGCATAGTCCATGGTATCTGACAATATCTTCTTCAACCTTGACTCCATAGGGTGGATTGCCAATCACTATATCAAAGCCATTGACATTATTGCCTTCATCATCCTTGCGATCATATACTTCTGAAAAGTGAAAATCAGGTTTAAATAGCTTATAGGTACCATCTTTGATCATTTGCTGAAGTTTATCAATTTTGGATAAAATTAGTCCTGCTTTATTTTTCTTATCATTGATAGACCATCCCATCATATCTTCATGGTATTTATCGAGTACTTTTTGGATTAAACTATGTTCCAGATCGTCAAATTGCTTTTTTAATCTTCGCTTTACCTGCTCATCATCAGACTCGTAAAAAGAATCTTTAATCTTGATCATTTCATTT
>CAZMFK010000194.1:0-3536 GCA_964565545.1 uncultured Caldisericota bacterium
AAAAAAAAACAAAAACAATAAACAAAAATATAACCAAATATAAAAAAACACCAACCATTTAATAGTACGAAGGTAATCAAAGCTACAGCAATAGATAAAAGAATTGCTAAAATGATTGGATGATATCCTTTTAAGATAAGAGGTAAAAGTACCCATATAATACCTGCACAGGTTAGGCCAATGGATATCAGCGCTTTGATGCCTTTAAGGCCAGCTATGATGATCATTATCAATAAAAAAGCAAGAACCAGATAAAGTAACCATGGAGAACGAAGATGGTTTTCAATATGAGCTGTCTTAATGTTATCATCCTCTACAGTAACATAAAGCAGGATGCGATCGCCTTTTTTTAAATGATCGAAGTCATATCCAGGAAAAACTGCCTTACTCCAGCTTCCCCCGCTTCGATGCTCAATAAATATACGCTTGCCTTTGAATTTACCCGATAGAAGCTGCACCCATAGTCGAATTACTTTTTCATCAGGCAGAAATGTTTCTGAGTCGCTATCTTTTTCACTAGGGGGAGAGATATCTCTTACATCAAGCACTTTTGCAGGAACATAATAAACATCCGAAGAATCCGATTCATGGCTTAATGATATTGGTTCCTGGCTATCTGATGACTGAGCAAAAGTACAATTTAATGAAAAACTAGCTATAAAGACCAAACAAAAAAAAGAAACAACCAGTTTTTTCATGAATGAAAATCCTACCATAGGAGTGATTTTTTTTCAATCTTTAAAAAACTTTTCAAATTTTTTCAACCAAAAGTAAATTATCAGTATATTTAATATGAGTTTAAAATATAGGGTTATGTGAGGAAACAGTGAAAAAGGGTTGTATTGCTCTTTTTTGGAAAATTTGTAGTAGTATATTGGTTTTTTCTTTTTTTCTTCCATTGCATGCCTTTATGCAGCAAGCCTCAGCTTATGATTTTAGTACCACTGTGCCTTCTATTGATTATTTAGTTTTAGCCAATAGTACTCTTTCCAGATCAGTCATGCCTTTGGTTCTTTACCGTAGATCCCAGGGGTTAAATGTAGAAATAGTTAATCCTGAGGAAATCATTCGTAATTATGCTGGGAAAAATGCTTCTGACAGAATTCGAAATTTCATACATTCCCGATATGAAGCTTGGAATTTAAAATTCTTACTGATTGTAGGTTCTGAACGTTCTGTTCCTTACAAAGACCTTTATCCTTCTTTGCAAAGAAAAGAGAGCTTGACAGAAGTTGGAAAAACATGGAGCGATATATTTTATGCCGATCTTTCTTCAGAATATGATTCTGACAGAAACGGCTTTTCAGGAGAATACTTAAAGGATCGGGGAATAGATTTCAAGCCGGAAATCTATGTAGGCAGAATTCCCTTTGATAATGCTAATGACGTTTCCAAAGTCATATCCAATATCTTGGAATTCGAAAGAAGCATTAAGTCTCGCACAGCACTTCTTGCTGCTTCAATTCTGAATTTTTCAAACGAAGAAATGCTTGATGGTCGTACAGCTCGTTCAAAAACTGACGGAGCAACCTTGACCGATGCAATATATCGAGATCTGCTAGTTTCTTCGGGTTACCGAACGCATCGAATTTATGAAAAGTCAGGGCTTTCTCCTTCATTGTACCCAGCAGAATACTCTCTGCGAAAACTAAATTTTGAAAACCTTTTGATTAATAATTCATATGATTTGATTGTATGGAATGGTCACGGCACTGATGAAGCATTAGAAACAAAAATATGGCAATCTGATCCAAATAGAAACAACCGTCCGGATAAACATGAACTGGTCGTTAATCAGGTGCTCAACCTTTCTTCAATGCAACTACCCCTAAAAGGTAAGGGTATTTTTATCACTGGTAGTTGTTCTTCAATTAGTCCCGGTAAAGAAAATCTTGGCGCAAGCGCTTTAAAGGCTGGATTCACTGCTTTTATTGGCGGAACATCCATCAACTGGTTTTCAGAAGGGTGGCGCAACATTAATGATGGAGGAAACCAAACCCTTTTATATATGGTTACCCGCAATTTAATATTACGAAATCAAAGTATTGGAGAAGCTTTATACCATGCTATACAACAAACAGCCACAGAGTATATGACCTTTGGAGCAAAAGACTATCAAAATTTTTATTCTTTTAATCTATACGGTGATCCAGCTTTAGGCTTGATTGGTAACTCTTTTCAAGATATAAGCGTAACAGTGGATAATCATTACAAGACGATAAACTTGGGTGATTCCCTGGATTTTACTTTTAATATCAAGTCTGATGCTGGCCAAAACATGAATATTAAAGCAATACCCATTAATTATCGCAGTGATTTATTTACAGTATTTTTCTATCCTGATACTGTTCAATCCAGCGGTATTATTAAAATGCGCATAGTCATGGCACGAAATCTTTTTCCATCAAATTACAGCATATGCATTCATTTTGTTTCATCAGGAAAGAATGTTTTCAAAGTTTTAAACTTTTTAATCCTACCTTGGGAAAATGATACGCAAATATACATTAACCAACCTAATTCCCATGTTCGAAGGAATACCGATTTTTCCATTGATGTTGAAATCCGTAAAGCTAACAATGTTGATTCAATCTATGTAGAATTAGCATATAACGATACTTTGTTATCTTTTAATCCAAGAAACTTTATTTTGGGGCCTTTTTTGTCTTCTGATGGAGTTCTTCCTAAGTATGACGTAGCTATGGTAGGGGCTGGCATTATTGGAATTTCATGCACCAGAACAAAGTTTCAACGCGGTATCTCAGGAGAAGGATTGATATTTAGCTTGCCTTTTCGAAGTCTTAGAGACGGAACAACGAATCTAACTTTTCAACGATTTCTCCTATTCGATCCATCAGGACTTCAGATACCCATCAAGGCTCATAATGGGAGGGTTCAAGTATCATCAAATGGACTATATATAGATCGTAATTTAATCCAGGGACAGTTAATTACTCGACCTCAAGCTAACCTTTCAGGTTCTACTAACGCAGATAGAATTTCCATATCCTGTCATGATATATCACAATTAATAGAATTGGATGACAAAGGAAGATTCCAGACAGACGTATCATTAACATCGTATGAGACTTCTTTGAATCTATTTGCTCAAAAAGGAACTGATCAATTTATTCGTTTGAGGACTAATATTTTTTCTTCCAGTTTTATCTCCATCCAGCTAAGAATTGGAGACTCAAACAGCTTTATCAATGGCAAGCCTGTTCCGCTGGATGCTCCTCCTTTGATAATTCAAAGCCGCACTATGGTACCTATAAGGTTTATCGGGGAATCTTTTGGAGCAAAGGTTGACTGGTTGCCACAGGATCAAAGTATAATTATTTCTACAAAAGATATTCGTTTAACCTTATGGATTGGAAGAACCCAGGCAATTCTTGAAAAAAGAGGGGTCCGGCAAAACTTGAATTTGGACGTCCCTCCCCGAATAATTCAAAATAGGACTTTTGTGCCTCTTCGATTTATTGCTGAAGGATTTGAGGCAAGAGTATCATGGAATGAGTTGTATCAGCTTATATCAA
>CAZMFK010000195.1:0-3504 GCA_964565545.1 uncultured Caldisericota bacterium
AGACGGGGTTCAGGATAATTTTCTCCAATCACCATCATGGATTTAATTTTGCCTTCGTCGATAGCTTGAAGCAAAGCTTCCCGCCTGGGTGAGATTCCCAGCAATGAAAGTGCCTGGCTGTTGCATTGGGCTTTGAGCTGGACAATCCCTCTTCGAGCTTTACCTATATGTCCCGAAATGATTGCCAGATTGGCTATCATTTTTACTGCATTTGAGCTTAACTCCTGCTGGTCAAAAACGATGACAGCGTTTTTAGACTTCCAATAAGCTTCTGCAATTTTTTTTGCTGCTTCTCCGGGTTGGATGGTAGAAAGTTCAGATTTAAGCTTATCCCACTCATGTGCTTTTTGAGGTTGAGCGCCTAACAATACCATGGCTGAAGCAATTTCTTTTAAAAACCTAAGCTGATTATCAGGTTGGTGCTTAAACCATGCCCATTCATCCAGTTTGGTCTCAGTGGGATTAATAGTAATAAGCAGAGCTCCATTACGAGCAGCATCCTTGATTTTTAGAGCAGCGATTGGGTGTTGTTTATAAGTATTGGAACCAATAACTATAATCAATTGTGAAGAAGTTAGTTCGTCCAGGGTATTGGGAGAAGCATCATAGCCCAAAACAGATTCCAGTCCCTGTCCCGACATGCCAAAACTGGTGACCCATGGGGTTCTAAGGCATTCCTGGCCAAGCTTGGTAGCCATATACATTTCTTCAGTACTTAAAGATGCTCCAATGGTTAGAGCAGTACTATCAAACCCAAATTGAAGTGAAAGCCCCTGGATTTTTTTCATGCTGTATAAAAGGGCTTCAGACCAGTCCACAGGAATTAATTCACCATTTTTTCGAAGCATGGGATTTAATGCTCTGTCTTTGTTCTGGAGATAGGAATAGCCAAAACGGCCTTTAACACAGAGCAAGCCTTGATCCAGTGTGCTGTTTTTATCAGGAAGAGCGCGGACAATCATTTGGCCCCGGGTTTCAAGCTGGAGATGACAGCCAACACTGCAGTAGGAACAAACCGTATGACTATTTATAGTTTCTAAAGGCACGGACTTGGGCATCTGGAGTTTTTCTTGTAAAGCACCGGTGGGACAAACCGAAACACATTGCCCACAGGAAATACAGTCCGTAGTTTCGAGTGGCTTTTCCATGGCTGGTTTGACGATAGTGTCAAAACCTCTATGGACCAGTCCAAGAGCTGTAATTCCCATGACTTCATGGCAAACACGGACGCATAAACTACACAAAATGCATTTGTCAGGATTTCGGTCAATGAAAGGATGGGTGTTGGCAACTTTCCTGCAATGGTACTCCCCTTCAAGACGCTGAGGTTGAACTTTATACTGTTTGGAATAATCAATCAGTTTGCATTCAAAGTAATCATGGCAACCACATTCGAGACACCTCTGGGCGTCTTCGACTGCCTGCTCGGGAGTAAATCCAGCCACAATTTCATTGAAATTATCTCGACGTTGAACAGGACTTAAATGTTTCATATGGGGTCGGTTAGCCTTGGGTCGGTTGGTGAATTCATCCTCGCTCACATCATCACGGGTTACAAGATAAGGTTTTTCATATGGAACTGCTACTCCCTGCAGATAGGTATGGATGACCTTGGCTGCGATTTTGCCATCACCTATAGCCTGAATGGCAATTTTTAGATTATCATTAATGGCGTCTCCCCCTGCAAATACTCCAGGAATGTTGGTAGAAAAAGTCTTGCGATCGGATGCGATGGTTTTGTATTTGGTTTTTTCGATACTTTCAAAGCCTTCGAGGTTGACATACTGGCCAATAGCCACAATGATAGAATCCAGTTCCAATATTTCCTCTTCGCCTTCAATGGGAACAGGGCGACGACGACCGCTCGCATCGGGTTCACCCAGCTTCATCTTTTGCAGCCGAATGCCAGAGGCTTTACCGTCTTTGCCTATGACCTCCATCGGGGCAACCAGGAATTTAAATTCTACTCCTTCTTCTTCAGCTTCGATGATTTCTATCTTTTCTGCAGGCATTTCGTCACGTGTGCGACGATATAGGTTGTAAACTTTTTCTGCGCCAAGGCGTACAGCAGTCCGACAAGCATCCATGGCGGTATTTCCACCACCAATGATGGCTACGCGCTTTCCAATGAGCATGGGCTTATTCTGAACTACATTTGCCAGGAAATTAATTCCACCAAAAACACCTTCCATTTCTTCTCCAGGACAACCCAAAGCTATGCTGTCCCAGCAGCCAATTGCCAGATAAATGGCATCAAAGCTGGATCGAAGATGCTCCATATTGGTATCTCTGCCAATACGAACATTGTTTTTCATAGTTACGCCCATTTTTCGAATGATATCAATTTCCTGGTTGAGAACTTCTTTGGGCAAGCGGTATTGAGGGATACCATATTTAAGCATTCCGCCCATTTCAGGCATCATGTCAAAGATCGTCACGGTATGTCCTTCCTGAGCCAGATAATAAGCCACGGTAAGACCTCCAGGCCCTCCTCCAACGATTCCCACTTTTTTTCCAGTAGGAGGTTTTATTTCAGGAATAAAGGGATCAGCCAGATCCAGGTCTGCTACAAAGCGTTTTTGCCAGGCGATGGAAATTGGCTCATCCTTTAGCTCTCTTCGGCATGCTTCTTCACAGGGGTGTGGACAAACTCTTCCAATGCTGGCAGGAAGAGGAAGTTGTTCTTTAATCAGCTTTAAAGCTTCTTTATATTCTCCGTTGGCAATTAGACCTACATAACCCTGGCAATCGGTCAGGCCTGGGCAATGGAGGACACAGGGAGGACGACAGTCTCCCGAATGATCAGACAACAAAAGTTCCAGGGCCATTTTTCGACTGGAAAGAATTCGTTCGGATTCTGTTACTATGACCATATTGGGCATTATTTCTGTTGCACAGGCACGTAAAAGTTTTGGATTGCCCTCCATTTCCACCACGCAAATTCCACAAGCTCCATAGGTTTGAACTCGCTCATCATGACAAAGGGTAGGTATTTCAATTTGATTTGTGCGAGCCACTTCCAGTATGGTTTGTCCGGGATAGCCTGTACACTCTCGACCATTAATATTGATTACAATTTTTTGCATGTTGCTGGTTCCTCCTCAATCTACCTCGACTGCCTGAAAACGGCAGACGGTATGGCATTTTCCGCATTTGATACAGAGCTCTTGATTGATTTCGTGCACTTGTTTTTTTTCTCCTGTAATGGCTTTGGTGGGACAATTGATGGCACAAATTGTACAGCCTGTGCACTTATCAGAAAGAATCCTGTAGGTTAGTAGTTTTTTGCAGCTGTGGGCAGGGCATTTGTGATCGCGAATATGTGCTTCATATTCGTGCCGGAAATATCGTAGCGTTGTCAATACAGGATTGGGAGCTGTACCACCCAGGGCACAGAGCGATCCCTCCATTACCCGACTGGATAGCTCTTCCAGGAGCTCAATATCGCTTTCTTTGCCTTCTCCTTCAGTAATGCGAGTCAGGATTTCCAGCATTCTTTTCGTT
>CAZMFK010000196.1:0-3492 GCA_964565545.1 uncultured Caldisericota bacterium
ATGATTGGACTTCCGACTCTTTCGATCCACGACGAAGTTCCGCATTTCGTTTATCCGAGGAAATAAAAAATCTTAAGTCCAGGTAGGCTGGGGAAGTATAAGGGTTCCGATTTTTCAACAATTCATATTTTTGCGATGTATATAGTTCAATATCATTTGTTGCTTTTCTGCTTTTCTCTAACACTTTATCGGTATTAAACAATATTTTTAAAATCGGCTCATACTATCTAGTTCCAAAAATGTTATTGAATCAAAACTTTGCTAGTTTGGATAATAGCCCTTGGAGGTGGCTTAATGTTTCTCAGAGTTTTCATATTTATTGCGGTGGTTTTTGTCGTTAGTTTAATCCGAGGTGCCGGCTATCAGCTGGGGTGGTTGGGGTGGTCTGTTGTTGGTGTTATTAATTACTATGTTTTTTTCGGATCACCTTCAAAGCAAAAAGAAAACAATGAACAACACTTGGAAAATCAAGGGCATGCGATGGATGAAGTAGAGGAAGCGATTAGAAAAGATTCGATTAAGAGTGATGAATTAATATTTTTGGTAAATGAGATAGATGGTATTGATTATTCATTGGAACCAGAGGAAGCTCCTGATTATCCAGTCAATGAGGAAATAAATAAGATTTGTAATTGTCTTAGCGGGTTCGTAAATTCATTGTCTCTTTTCAAAGATGGGAAATGGCAAAAAGGAGTTGGATCATTAGAGGAAACAAAGGATAAAACGGAAAAAATGTTTTGTATTTTCATTGAGAAAGACCTTAGATATTTTGCCGATTTAAATGTTGAAAGTTTTAGAAAAGCAAAAGTGATTGCGGAGAGAACATTAGCATTTCTTCGAAAAATTGAATTTAATTGGTGGGAATCAGAAAAACTTGGCGCTGCAGTAGATCTTCTACAAAAGACAGAAAAAGCATTAATTTTTGTTGGAAAAGGATTTTTTACTGTTAGCGATGAAATAGAAGAAAGATTACTAACGGGCAAAGATCCAGGACCCATTTCTTTTGAAGAAGGTTTTACACAGATCAAAAGAGCACATGATCTTATGGAAAGCGGGATTCTAACAAAAGAGGAATTTGAAAGGGTAAAAGAAAAAATTTTTTGCAAAATGAAAGTTACCAGTTAAATTTTTCCGTCCCGCGGAACAAATCGCTATCGCGGATACCCAGTCGACAAGAAAAAATTGTCGAGGTTATGTTAAGCAAATTGAATCTAAAAATGGGAGGGGTTGTGATCAAGTGAGAAAGGGTTTTCCAGGAGGACTTATTGTTTTCTGTGTATTTTTAATTTTTTGTCTCCTTTCTTCGGGTAATGCTTTTGCTCAAACGAAAAATAAAGGCTGGTATTATCTGGAAATCCCTGATGTGGGAAAAATTTGGTATCCCCCAAGCATTGAAATTCAATCAGAAGAATTCCGGAGGGAAGGTGGTTCCCCTGAAGTTTTTTTAAATAATAAAGTGATCTTTCAACAAAGGGGCCTCAATAAAAGTGATCCATCGAGCTATGGCTTATACGCCCGGTTGATTGTCGAAAACATACCTGGGAAACCAGGGGATTTCCTTCGGATTTCAGATGGGGGAGAGATAATGGGAGCCTCTGCTGAGGATCTTGAGTATTTAAATAATTTTTCCCTCGCAGAATTAAAAAAACAAACATTTGTCAAAATTGTTGATTTCTATGGGTATAGACCGGTAAAAGTCGGTGAGAGATATCCGGCCCTTTTGATTGCATATAAAAGAAAAAGTACCGTTTCACCAGAACTAGGGACAGTATTAGTAAGACAATATCTAATTCAAAATTACAAACAAATGATAAAGATTACCGCTTCCTACCGAGGAAAAGAAGAAGGAATGTGGAAAGAAGACTTGCTAGGGGCTGTAAATTCCATTGTTTTGGCAAACGAATATTAGTGTTTTGATTTGTCGGTTTCTGGGGAAAAGCAGAGAATAGACTATTTGAATGTAAAGACTTAATAGGGTTCAGTCCTACACATTTGCCAAATAGTAATTGAGGCCTCCTGTTGTTGTAGACTTGTTTCTTTCTTGTTGGCGAAAGATAAAAATGGCCCCAAGAGGGTAGGGTGACCACCCCGAAAAACGACAATATTGACACAAGGCTTGTCTAGCCCGGGCAGGATCTTTTCCAGGTGCCGAAAACCTTTTGGTGTTCACGAAGGTGACCGAAACAGACACCCTGCTGAAGGATATTGATGGCTTCCCTCACTTCTTTGACACTGCCTGCCTAATGGACAGACAATTCAGTGCCGAAAGAACCTAGCTGATACCGTACAAAATATTGCTGGAACTCGGCAGCTCTTCCCTCGATGTTTTCAACAGTACCTTCCCGGAAGATATCAAAGATCACATGTCATGCCCAGAGTCACTTCGCCTTTGTTGATTAGATGAGTGAGTGCTTTTTGGGGGAATTCGTATGGTTGGAACCAAGATATCCACTATGGATACAAATATCCTGGTTTGCTTTTGCAGCCCCTATGTAATGAGAATAGAGGCTGGATAGTCTGATTGATTCCGATAAAACTAAATTTATCTTTCTGTTTTCAAACCAAACAATCAAGAATACCGGACATCTCAAAGATTTAAGGCATTAAAAAAAGTTGATAAATAGTTAATTTTTAAAAAGTGCTTTCAAATTTGACTGATTTTTTCCTTAGGAGGGATTGGTAATTTGGGTTTTGCTAAATTTGCCAAAACTGGAAGCAATTTGTTTCACCGCATAAATATGGGCATGGGGCGGTGGTTGCCCTTATAGCGAAGGAACGGTCTGATTCAAGCCAAGCGAACGATCATTGAAACCAATCAGGTTGACATTCTCGATTCCGAGGCCCTCCGGGAGAAGCTGTCGGCCCTTTTAAGTGGTATGCTCCCAACCCTTGCAAATACTGACAACTGATCCCTAGCTAAACATACCCCCCTGTCCTATAATGACTCTTATAGGACATGGCCTTTTCTCCTTTTCCAAACATTTACGGGGATTTGATTCGAAATGTTAGGGCCTTGAGGATCGTAAAATTTTCCTCGAGGCCTTTTTTAATGGAAGGAAGTTGCCGTTGCGCCTGCGTTCAGGCGTGCACCCGGGGGGGAGGGGTACTTTTTTCGTGCGTGATGTTGTATAGAATGCTTCCCACATGTCTCTCCCCATCAAAACCCGCATCACTACGTTAAAGTCCCACATGTCTCTCCCCGGCTAAAAGTCCTATCACCACACTAAAGTCCCACATCCCCCCTCATCTTGACAAAATAACTCGATGTACCTGACTTCCTTGCGTACGCTGCGTTTTTCCGTCAAATGCCTGGCGGTGTTGATCAGAATGCCAGGATGGTACCTAAAGTACACCCGCCCCACCTTGAATAACCTATTCGCACAGTGAAGCGCTATTGAAGGTATTTTACCCTAACCGGATCCTGGCCGCAACTTCCAACCAGGCATGGGGCAGGGTTTTCCCGGGCCGGGATGAATGATTTTCGGGCCTTTT
>CAZMFK010000197.1:0-3485 GCA_964565545.1 uncultured Caldisericota bacterium
AGCATTTTCATGGTATTTGGCATACTAAAGGGCAGCACAAGATTTGATTTAATTGAATTTCTTCCCAAAGAAGCTCCTTCAGTCAAAGGGCATCAAATAATGGTCAGTCAAGATAAATCTGTATCTAGTTTATGGTTGATGATGCCTTTGGATTCTTTCAATAAAATTTATGACATCAAAGAAAAGCTACTTATGCTTGAGGGAATTAATGAAGTGTTATGGCTGGATAATTGGATAAATCCTGACACCCCTTTCTTTATGATGGACTCAATTATTAAAGAAGCCTATATTAAAACGGACTATACTTTAATGGAAATACAAATTGATCCCCAGCTAAACCGTGATGAACAATATTTGCTTATCAAGCATATTGAAAAATGGATACCTTCTGATGCTTATCTTGGTGGAGAGCCATTAATATTGGCAAATCTAAAAAAAGTTATAGATATTCAACCAAAGCTTTACCTGCTGATTGCAATTTTGGCAATTTTTATTGTTTTAACTTTATTTCTCCGATCTTTGGCTAAGCCTTTAGTAATTCTTGCTTGCATGGGAACAACCATCATTATTGCCCTGGGCTTTTCATTTTTACTACATCCCTTGACAATGATTACTCGTGCTCTTATGCCTGCAATATTGTTGGGTATAACACTCGATTATGCTTTGTTTTTAATTCATCGCTTGCAGGAATTATCAAAACAGGCTATTCCTTTTAATGAAAAAATCATTTTAGCTGTAAGCCAAACATTTAAACCTGTTAGTATTAGCGCACTTACAACAATGACAGGGCTTTTTGCTCTTGGAACAATGACTTTTCGTATGGGACCTGACTTGGGATTATCGTTGCTTAGAGGAGTCATAATATCTTTGATAGTCAATATGAGTTTGTTGCCCTGTTTAATATATTCAACTCAGTCATTTTGGGAGAAAAATATCAAGAAAAAAAATGAATCTCTTTGCAACATGATTTCTGTTCCATTATTTAAAAAAATTATATTATTACTCTTTCCGATTTTATTATTGGGCAGTTTATATTTATCATATCAGGGAACAAAAAGTTCTTATTATATATCTAACCGCTTTCAATTTCGTTCAAACACAGATTTCATGAAATCAAGCCAGTATATCGAAAAAGTATTTGGTTCCAAAGAATTAGCTTATGTGGTTTATATGCCTTCAACAGAGCAGAAAGAAGAACAATGGCATCAAAGAGTAAAACAACTAAAAACTATTGAAAAAGTATTCAGCCTTTCCAGTTTCACCAGTTTATCTGTTCCAGGATTTATGTTGCCTGAAATGGCACAAAAACAATTTATCCTACCTCCTTATAGACTGGCTTTAGTATTTTTTTCGAACCCCATAGATAACCCCCTTGTCTGGAAAGAAATTACGGAATTTGATAAGATCACTCAAAATGCTTTTCATGAATTCTATATTACAGGTCCTGTAGGTTTTGAAAGAGATGTCAAAAAAACACTTCAACAAGATTTTTCAAAAGTAACTTTCTGGTCGATATGTTTAATTGCACTTATTATACTAATTAGCTTTCGATCTCTTTGGCTCACCATGATACTGATCATTGGCTTTCAGTTGGCCATCTGGAGCAATATCGGTATCAATCACATTTTTGGTTCTTCGCTTTATCAACTTACGCCAATTTTCATTAGTGCTATTCAAATGGGTGCCACGATAGATTATGGAATACTTTTTGTAATCCGATTTTATGAAGAATGTAAAAATTACAATAATTTTTGGACTGCTTTGCATTGTACATGGGGGAGAACTCTGCCTGCATTGTTTGCTAGTTCTTTGATATTGTTTTCAGCTACCTTGGGAATATCTTTGATTTCTAGCTTGTCTACTGCTTCCCAAGTTTCTTCGCTTCTGGGTAGAGGAGCGCTAATAAGCTTTGTTTTGGTTGCTTTCTTTCTTCCTTTATGGCTTGGAGTTGAATTCAAGATCTTTAAGCGGAGGAGACAACATGAAAAATAAATTTTGGGTGATTTCATCTCTTGTTTTATTTGTATCTGGGTGTTTGTTTTTTCCAGGCTCTGTATTTTCTTCTGTTGATGTTTCATATGAAGTTTTATTTGTGCTTTGCAGTCCTGAGGGCTATACGCTGGAAACAAAAAATGTTCGTACCAAAATCCAGCCTCTTGATATCCAGCATCATAACCACCAAGGGATAATTCCTGTGTTAGTTCATGGAACCTACTGGATTGATGAGCTTGAAACCCCTTGGGATGAAATCGCTGGAAAAGCTGGAATTTTAAGGGCAGAACTGATTTTAATAAATCAGCATTTGGATGATGAAAAAAAACAATTAATCCCCTATTTGGCACAAATCCAGGTACCCATGGACTTGCGCAAAGCTACTTTACTTCATTCCTTTTCTGCCGATCTCATAACGATAGGCCACACACAAACCCTTAGCTATTCCGGATTGCTTCAAAATACGATGAAAGTTGAGTGGGAAGCATACAGCGAATCCTGGCAGCAGGAAGATATTATGATTACGCTTATGCCAAAAGTATTTAATATGGAAATTCCTTCTCTTGAACCTCAGATGATAAATCAATTGAGTGCCTTAAAAGAAATGGAATTTGCAATAATAGAATTGATTCAGGCCATGGCTTTAATGCAAAAAAGCGCTTTGGAATTGGATCTTGGATTTCAACGATATCATCGAAGCTTCAAGTATTGGAGTTTTGGATTTCAAGAACTTCATCAAAACTTACCCAAAATCACCGATGTTTTTAGCGAAATGCTCAAGAAACTGGAACCTAAAGGAAAGGATCTTGAACGTATAATTATGAATTTGGAAGAGGCCAAAAGTAATTTTGATACTTTTAATCTGGAACTTGAAAAAACCTTGCAAAATCTTTCACAAGCTTTGCTTCAAATCCAAATCCTTTTCGATAATCACGAAATTATGCTTGAAATTTCCAATCAAACAGCGCTGGATTCGATTGAAATACGTCAACTATGCCATGAAATCCGGAAGTCTCACCCGGAAGATTCATCCCCCTGGATTCTTGCGGATAAAGTACTAAGCCTGCTTAATGAAAGCGAAGGTATAAACACCCTATTGACGAGTCAAACCAAAAGAATTCAATTTGTTCAAGCTTTTTTGTTGGGTGTGCATCAAAAAATTTCAGAAAATTATTTGCCTTTACTTTCCGAAGCTCAAATGATGTATCAGGAAATGCTCTTGGAAATAAACCATATGGAGGAGAGCATTCGCGAGTTACAGGATGCTATGGAAAAAGGAAAATCAGGATCAAAAGAAGCTGTAAAAGGAAGCCAATTGCTTATTGACCAACTTAGTCCTCTCGAGCTGGGACAAAATAAGATGGACAAAGGAATAAAACAAATTGTTTCCATTCCTGGGCTTGTAATTAGTGGATTGCAGCGACTTAGGAGGGAGGCAGTATCAAAAATGCTTAAAACATCTCAATTAAATTATCAAAATTTTATCATCGAGC
>CAZMFK010000198.1:0-3480 GCA_964565545.1 uncultured Caldisericota bacterium
ATTGTCTTATCTTGAATGCATAAGTGGGTAATTCGATTTTGAATAAACTGAACGTTTTGCTGTAATAATGCTTTTTTTAACACTTCCAATACCGCCTTCGCAGAATGGGATGCAGGATAAACTCTGCCATGTTCTTCTTCCACCAGAGTTAGGCCTTTGGCTTCCATCCAGCTCATTAAATCCTGATTTGAAAAAGCCCTGAAGGCAGAGCGAAGAAAAGCATGATTGCGAAAAATCATGCTATCCCAATGTTCCATGGGCATAGCATTAGTCAGATTGCAGCGTCCGTTGCCAGTGAGTAGAAGCTTGGTGCCAGGACTGATCTGCTTATCAAATAAGATCACCTTCTTCTGATTCTGGCTTGCTTGCAATGCAGCCATCATACCCGCAGGGCCCGCTCCTACAATAACAAGCTGAGTTGATAGCATTTTTTATCCGGGAAGAAGATAAATCATAAACAAGCGAACCAGGAGGAAATATATTAATAAGCCAGTGACATCTTTCACGGTGGTGATAATCGGATCAGCTCCAGCAGCCTGGTCTAATCCCATTTTCATCAAAATATAGGGAATGAAAAAACCCAAAATGGTTGCTAAAGTTATGGTAAATATTAAAGCCAGGCCAACCACCAGACCAAGCATGGGGATGCCCTGCCAGATAGCAGCAATGGTGCCCGCTGCAGCACCCATGATCAGGCCCATGAAAAAGCCTACTCCCATTTCCCTAGTAATATGGCGCCAAAACCGGTTGATATTGATCTGCCCGAGAATCAAAGCCCGATTAAATATGGTAGAGGACTGAGTGCCCACATTGCCTCCCATATCCATGACAACCGGGATAAAAACAGCTACAGCGGTCAGCGTAATCATGGTTTCTTCAAATGCATGAATGACATTGCCTGCTAAAAAACCTCCCACCATGGTCACTAATAAAAATGGAATCCTGACTTTCAATGTGCCCAAATAGGATCCTTCAATCAAGCGAGCACTCTGGTTGGATTCTTTTTTATCCGTTCGTATCAGTCCTGCTTTGTTATATATATCCTCTGTAGCTTCCTGCTCCATAATGCTCATAGCATCGTCAAACGTGACGATCCCCACCAGACGTTCCTCTCTGTCCACCACCGGTACTGCCAAAAATCCCCCGTCATATAAAATATTGGCTGCTTCTTCCTGGTCCGTATCAGTAGATATTTTTACAACCTGAGTTTCCATAATGTCTTTAATAAGCTGATCAGGTTTGGCAAGAACCAGATCCTTGAGCGACAAAACACCAATCAGCTTTCGTGATTGGTCGGTAACATAAAGGGTGTAAAGCGTTTCAATGCTGTCGGGCAGATTTCGAATCTTGATCAGTGCGTCTTCTGCGGTAATGTTTTCCTTTAACCTCACATACTCTGGGGTCATCAATCTCCCTGCTGTTTGAGGAGCATAGCCCATCAGCACAGCAGTTTTTTTGCGTTCCTCCGAGTTGAGGGAGTAGAGGAGCTTTTTTGTAACTCGAGCAGGCAGTTCATCAAGCAATCTGACGCGGTCGTCAGGAGCCAGATCGGAAAAAGCCTCAATGGCCTTTTCTTCAGTGAAGGAGAGAAGTAATTTCTCTTGATAGTGCACATCCAGCGACTCAAAAACTTCCAGAGAGTTCTCCTTATTTAAAAGGCGAAATAATACAGCAATTTCACTTAAGGAAAATTCTTCAAATAAATCAAGAACATCAATTACTGATGCTTCGTTGAGTAAAACCTTGAGCTCCTCCATCTGCTTGTCCAAAAGGAGCTGTTTGATTTTTGATAACAGGATTTCCATGAACCCACCTCCCGATAGCTGATTGAATAAAGAAATGACTTAAAAGCACTTTCGGAGCGCTGATGACTGTCCGAATCGTCCTGCATAAGGGTTCACCTCCTCTTATCAAGCTTTGCATTTCTATCTTACTCCACTTTCCCCAAAATCAAAATAGTCCAGAGGGACGCTTTGTTCGTCCCATTAAAACATTTGCTATTTTTAACATTTTAGCATTTATCAGGTATTTGTTCTAGATACAACGAAAGAAAAAGAAAAAAATCTATAAGCCTTAACAGAAAAGTTAATCCAAAAACCTTGTATCAGGAAAAAGTTTTAAGTTTAAAAAAACCCTAAAATATCCTTAAATGTAACATATACAATCAAACTAATCAGGATTAAAAATCCAGCAGTGTTAACCCAGATTTCTACTTTTTTGTTAATTGGTTTTTTTGTTAATCCTTCCCAAAAAGCAAAGATGATTTTTCCTCCATCCAGAGGTGGAAAAGGAAACAAATTTAGCATCCCGAGATTCAAGCTCAAAAAAGCAATAAAGAATAAGAAAGATATCCAGGATATGGAGGCTGATTGAGCTGCAATTCCAATAATCCCCAAGGGACCTTTGACTTCTACGTTTTCACCCAACTGACCTGTAAAAAGGCGACCTATAAAAAGGAGGAATTCTTTGAAAAAATTGCCCATAGTGCTAAAAGACATTTTTACAGATTGAAAGAAAGATACTTTTTGATAAACCGGAGCAAGTACTATGCCAATCAATCCAACAATTTTTCCTTCTCTCTCAACTTCTTTTGGCACAACAGGCACATCCAAAAGCTCGCCATTGCGTTCAATATGCACCAATATCTCTTGATTTGGATTTTCATTAATCTGTTGGATAATTGCAAAAGTGTCTTCAGTATATGAGCCATTAGCCCCTTTTAACCGGTCACCCACTTGAATGCCTGCATTTATTGCTGGAAAGTCAGGCTCAAGCTGACCAATTTTATGCCCAACCTGCTGTCCTGCAATATTGAACAATGAAACAAGCAAAACAAAAGCGGTAACGAAATTAGCAAAAGGGCCTGAAAACGCTACCATAAATTTATGCCATGGAGGTTTTGAATTGTATGAATCCTGGTCATTATTGTCAGCTTCTTCGCCTTTAATCTGGCAAAAACCCCCAATAGGAACCCAGCACAGACAGTATTTGGTTCCACCTCTTTCTATGCAGAAAATTGCTGGTCCCATGCCGATACCAAAACGCTCAACTTTCATTCCGGCTTTTTTTGCAGAAATCAAGTGACCTATTTCATGTACGGCAATAATAACTGAAAGACCTAAAATAGCATAAATATATGATAAAAACATAATCAATATCCTTTCTTAATTGCATTTACTACATCATTATATATACCCAAGATGTTGGAGGGATTTACAGTCTCATAGCTGAAAAAAAGCTGTTCGCTGATATTATGGCATACATTTAAAATCCAGCTTCCTATTTCTTTAAATTTCATTTGCCCAAGAACAAAACGCTCCAGTGCTATTTCATCGCTGGCCAGATACACCAGAGGAAGCCAGGGCTTCGATGCTGAATGCTGCATACAATAATACGAGGCCTTGATGATATCAAGGCTTTCAGGATCAAAGGGAACAAAAGGAATATAGTCAAAATGATGTAGATCTAAAGAAGCTTTAT
>CAZMFK010000199.1:0-3461 GCA_964565545.1 uncultured Caldisericota bacterium
GTAAATGGTGCCAACGCTTTACTGGAAAAAATGGACAAATCCCGTGAAACAAACGAAAAGCTAGACATGAAAGCCCTGTTAAAAGATCTTTCTTTCCAGATCGGCGGACATTTAATGCATTCTCTTTTTTGGAGAAATATCACTCCCCCATCCAAAGCAAAAACAGAACCTGAAGGATTACTTAAAGAAAAGCTCATTCAGGAATTTGGCTCAATTGAAAGGTTTAAAGAGCTTTTTCAGCAAACTGCGATGTCCGTCGAAGGTTCAGGCTGGGCAGCTCTGACCTATTGTTTGCAAACGCAACGTCCAATTCTCATGCAGGTAGAAAAGCACAATATGCATGTCTATCCTATGTTTAGGATATTGATGGTAGTGGATGTTTTTGAGCATGCTTATTATCTTGACTACAAAAATAATCGAGCAGCCTTTCTTGATTCATTTTGGAAAATAGTCAACTGGGATGAAGTTGGCCAGCGCTTGGACAATTTATTGAAATAACTTAGAAGCACATTTTTAAAAAACCAGTCATGCAAATACATGACTGGTTTTTTTTATTTGATTAATGCTAAATCCTTTTCGTCCAGTTCCATGATTGCAATCCCCATCACATCTGGACCAGTATGAGCTCCTAAGGTTGGGGAAAGCTTACAGCTGATAATAGTGTCAGTATTGACAATTTTGACCAGCTCTTTTTTATATTGTTCGGCTTTTTTAATTTGTTTGGTATAAATCACACCAGCCCAATAAGTTGAATCTGAGTTTAAATCACTTTCAATAAGTCGAAAAACTTTTTTATTTGCCAAATGGATGCCAATGGCTTTTTCTTTTGGAACAATTGCCCCATTTTCATCAAGAACTAAAATAGGCTTAATATTTAATAGCTTTGCTAATGCACCTTTCTTTGCTGATAAACGTCCTCCTTTAATCAAGTAATTCACATCGTTAACTACAAAATATATTTTGATTTTGGATCGTAGCCTTTCAACTTGATGTATTACTTTTTCCCAGGGAAGCTCTTTTTCAATCAGCTTTGCAGCGTAAAGCACCAACAAGCCCATACCAACACTGGCAGTTTTAGAATCCACTACATGGATAGTATTTTCAGGATATTTTGCTGCAGTCTGCCTGGCAGCTTGTTCGCATGCGCTAAGTGGCCTGGCTAAATGAATAGAAAGAGTTTTCTCAAAATATTTGCTGGTCCAATTATAAACATTTGCAAAATCACCCTGAGAAGGTTGAGAAGTTTTTGCCATTTGTTTTGTGTTTATGAGTATGTCATAAAACGCATCATCATTAATGGTGAATTCATCCAAATAGCTTTCTTTGCCAATATGGAGCCGGAAAGGCACTTTGTGAATGTTATATTTTACGATATCTTCATCAGGCAAATCACAGGAAGTATCTGTTACAATAGCAATCTTACTTATTCCTTCATTGTAGATGTCGCGATTCTGTTGAAAAACATCTTCAATTTTTTCCTGCTGAATTTCTCCAAAATTCCGTAAACTTTTTACCACAAAGTCGGGTCTATCCGTATGCAGGATAATACGAATTTTTTGTTTTGATCCTGCAATAACACAAGAACTTCCTAATTTTTCAAGATCATCACGAATAAGAGAATGATTAAGCGTTTTTCCCAACAAAAGACATTCAAAAATAAAACGATATTTTTGTGAAGATGTTTGATTTTGGCTAAGTTGTCCTGATTCAGTTTCAGTATTTTTCCATATTGAACGCGAAGTAAACCCACGCTGAATATAATCAACAATACCCTCCAAAAGATACACAAAACCCTGAGCGCCGGCATCTACAACATCAGCCTTTTTTAGCACTTCCATCTGCTGCTTTGTTTTTTGAAGCACTTCTTCAGCGAATGGAAGGCTTTTAGGAATAATCTGGTAGAAATAAGGATTATTTTTGGCTAATTGATAAACGTATTGTGACCATTCTCTCATAACTGTAAGAATTGTTCCTTCCTGTGGGACAGATACAGCCTGATAAGCTAAATGAGAAGCCTCCATCACTGCATTAGAAAAGGTTTTAGTGTCAATTACTGAATAATGTTCAATTGCCTCTGCAAAACCTTGCAGGAATTGAGAAAGAATAGCTCCTGAATTGCCTCTTGATTCCATAATAGCTGTTTCTGCAATTGCAGCAGCAGCTTTGGCAACAGATGGTTCATGAAAATCTTCCAACATCGTTCGGACTTGTCTTAATGTTGCTGACATATTTGTGCCTGTATCGCTATCAGGAACGGGAAATACGTTGATATCGTCGAGTTGCTTTTCTCTCTCCATCATCCAGCAGCACCCTGAAAACATGGATTGAGAAAAAATAAGACCATCCAGTTCAGTAATTGCGTTAGCTTTTTTCATCTTCATCCTCTTTTAGTCATCAAAAATTTATATTTTTTTCCAGCTTATAAAACTGGCATTGTCCATTAGTTTGACGATGATATTTTTTTCCATCGAAAACAAGAGCAACGCTTGGTCCAAATGGATAGCAAAACGAGTCGAATCAGGATGCCAGGCAATTTGACCAACTTGTTCAGCAGATCCAACTAATTCCATCATTTTGTCTTTGGGATTGACATAATATACAGTTTGATGCGAAGCAGTTTTATTGCTACAAATTAATTGCATTTCATCGGGTGAAAAGCTTATAAATTCAATATACTCTCCTTGAAGCAAGTCTTGCTCTACCTGATTTGAAAAAAGAATTAACTTTTGAATAGTCTCTACGGACTCAATGTACAACTCCCATTTTTCAGCTCCAAATGGAGATGAAAAAAAATTCATTAAAGACTGATCAGAAGGCAGTTCCCATTTTTTTTCATGAGGGTAATAAGCCATCACTTGAGGCATTGAATCTTTATTAATATGAAAAAAAGTAGCATTGGTTGTTGGGCTGTTTCTAAATTTGATCTGTTGGGGTTGGTTTAGATGGAATGTATCCCATAAGGTTCCATCGTATTGGACCACCTGAAGATAATTATCATCATCTAATTCGTGATAGTAATACATGAATTGGCCGTCTGAAGACCACCCAAGAAATTTATCATGGCTGATGAATCTTAGACCAGTATTGTCATTTCGCAAAATAAAGCTTTCTGTATGTTGTTCATATTTTTGAATTAAACATATATAAAGACCATGGGGAGACCATTCAAAAAAATCAGCCTGGGTTACTAATTCAGGATTGGAGCTAAATTCTGACAATAGATAAAGATATGAAGCATTTTCTTCCATCTTAATATAACAAAGCTGATCATTGGTGGGTGACCAGGAAAATTGCAACCATAGCCCCTGAGTAATCCTTCTCATATTACTACCATCAGCATCAGCAAAGAAAAGGATGGTTTGGCTATCTTTTTTAACAGTGAAAGCAAAAGTTTTTTGAGAAGGGGATAGAGTCATTTTAAGGATTTCATAAGTTTCAGGGATAGAGAGTAAAAGCGAAGT
>CAZMFK010000200.1:0-3423 GCA_964565545.1 uncultured Caldisericota bacterium
CCAATAGTTAATCATAAGACTATAGACAAGATAAAAAAAGTCAAGGAAAAGCAGGCACTATTTTCAAACCAGCGGAAAGAAAACAAGAACAGTATCCTGGATTTGATTAAAGCTCAGTTAAGGTATACTAGTCAATAGAAAAAAATGATTCGGAGGTATTCATGAAGAAAATCGTAATTAGCTTTGTATTGTTGCTTGTTGCAATTTGGCTTCCTTCATGCAAAACCTCTCCAATGCAAGAAGAAAATAACAGCATAGAACCGGTTGCATTTATAGATCAGTATATGTTTCGAGTAAATCCGGAGCATACCGGTATTATACAGAGTTTTGGTCCCCGAAAGAAACCGAATCTTCACTGGAAATTTCAAACCCAGGATGGAGTTGAGTCCTCTCCTGCGCTGGCTAATTCAATTTTATACATTGGATCCTATGACGGATACATATATGCAATACATATTGACGATGGTGCCTTGATATGGAAAACAAAAATTGGCGAAGATGGGATTTACTCCTCTCCTGCAGTAGTTGATGGGATCGTATATATCGGCTCTCAAGACCAGCACTTGTATGCATTGGATGCAGAAAAAGGCAGTGTCATATGGAAAGCAAAAACGGATGGAAGCATCAATGCCTCCCCAACGGTCTTTCAAGAGACAGTATATATCGGAAGCGCCGATCATTATCTCTATGCCTTTGATGCCAGGTCGGGAGAACTACGATGGAGATTCAAAACAGAAGAAGTAGTCCATTCGGCTGTAGCTGTCAAAGATGGCTTGGTGTATTTTGGCAGCGGTGACAAACTTTTATACGCCCTTGAAGCAGATACTGGCATTGAACGATGGCGCTATCAGGCCCAGGGTAAAGTTTCTTCTTCGCCTGCAGTTGCCCATGGAATCGTCTTTGTTGGATCTGACGATGGATACCTATATGCCGTCAATGCCTATACCGGTTATCGCGAATGGAAGATATCAACTTCTGACTGGATATATTCCTCTCCGGCAGTGGATGAAACGCTGGTGTATGTCGGTGGTTTTGATGGATATCTTTATGCTTATGACGTGCTGACTGGCATCGAAGTATGGAAGTATTCCATAGGGGCATGGATCATTTCCTCTCCGGTGATTGCCGATAAGGTATTATATATCGGCAGTTCTGACGGGCAATTTTATGCCCTTGATGCAAAACGAGGCCGACTATTATGGAAGTATGAGGCAGAGGATTTGATTGCATCTTCTCCAGCAGTATTTAATGGAGTCGTCTATTTTGGCTGTGCTGATGGCTACGTTTATGCGCTGAAATGAAGCTACAAAAGATATAAGGCGAAACTAACTGCTCCAATGATACGAATCAATCAGACGGTACTCATCATCAAATAAAAAAACGGTATCCCCTTTATTGTTCCAGATAGGCAAAGAAAGTCCCCAGTAAAGTGAAGCTGCATTATCTTTGCCTGAGCCTGTATAGACAGCGATTGTCCCAGAGGGTTGCAAATGGATATCAGGAAAAGAAAATTGTTTTAATGATTCGTCCTGCAGTATAAAGCCTTTCATACGCATTGGCTTAGATCCGATATTAGATATTTTTATCCATTCACCGTTTAAATTTTTTTCATCGTTGCCAGGAGCATCGTATTGTACTTCATCAATTTTAAGCTCATGGGGCGATAACTTCCAAAAACCGACCTGCAATTGTTGAGCTTCAGATTGAGCTTTTTGGAAAAGCTCTGCGTATTTTTTGTTTTGAGGATCAGTAAAAGCAATAGCCCAGCCCTGACGGATTATTTCCAGATTTACAAAGGTATCTCCTGCAAACACATAAGCCAATAATCTTCCATATTGGTCCTCTTTTTTTTGGTCAAATTCCAGGCGAAGGTCTTGGTTTTGAACCAATAACAAATTGAATTGACTTGATTCATTGTAATATAGCTGATCCTTTTCAGGAGCATTGATTCCCAGGTATCGGATAATGGATCCATCCGAAAGCTCAATGGAATCTCCATCTATCACTTTGTTAGCCTGATATGTAAAGGATAAATTGGGGTTATTTTGTTTGAAATAAGGAAAAGAAATACATCCAGCCAATATTAGCGAAGTGACAATCAAACTCCCCAAAGCTATCACTGAAATCAAATCAATTTTCAATGCATCCTCCTGTTATGAAATATGCCTTAATATTAGCTTCATTCATTGGCACCATCTTAACTGAGTTGAAATTATAATTCAAGAAAGATTTTTTATCTTATCATTTTGATGATGCATATTAGTTATCATAATGTAAAAACTAATAGTTACTGCGATTAATCTTTTTACAAATTTTATGATTTTAAGTGAACAATATAACAAATTATAAATGAAATTTCTTGCGCATTTGATTTATATCAATATAAATAATTCAAATCGACATACAAAAGGAGGGATCTTATGAAAAGCTTTAAGCAATTATATCCTGTTATTCTTGGTATATTTTTAGCTGTTTTTCTTTTCTCAGGATATTCATGTGAATTTTCAACGGAAAAAGAAGAAACTCAAACCCTGGATCTGGTATTCGCCATGGATGTTGCTGAAGGTCTTGCAGAGCCAATTGATGTTCGAGATGAAATTGAAGAAGGAGTAGATTTTTATTTGTATTTCTGGTCAAATCAAAAATTTGGCAAAGATGAAGTTACGATCACAATTTACGGTATTGATGAAAGTACTGGTGAAATTGCTGCTCTTGATGTCAGTACTTTTGATGTAGATCCAGAAAATGATACCATGGCCATTGCTTTGCCTATGCCAAGCGGTACCTATACCTTTGAAATAGATTTTGGAGATGGACTATCTGTTAGCAAAGAAGTATATATTTATCCTTCGGAATAATTATCTGTCTTCATAAAAAAAAACTAAAAATTATTGATGTTTTCATGCTGAATTACGAAGAGCAAGTAGCCAATTTGGTACGAAGTGATGGAATTACTTTTCAAGATAGTTTTATTTCTCTTGCTCCCTATGCTCTGAGGAGCGTTCTTGAATTATCAAAAGCACTAATTAATACTCCTATTTCTCACCAAGCATTGATAGGTCAGGTTAAAGATATTTCTAAAAATCTTTTTTTCCAGGCTTCTGAGCATGTCAAAGCGCATCCTCATGCTCCCGACGATCGGCCATTATACTGGGCACGCCTAAAACTACAGATGATGATCAAAGCTTGTCCCAATAAAATATTATCAGATCAATTAAAAAGCAGGCTTATGCAAGTGGTAGAAGAAAACTCCAGAAACTATGTTGGCATAAATTTTGATCAACTTCCTTTGGGATGCATCAAAGTCTTGATTACAGGTTTTGACACTTTTTTGTTAAATAGCAGGGATTACCCCGGAAAGCACAATATCAGGCAAAGCAATCCATCGGGCAATGTGGCTTTGAGCCTACATCATACCTTTTC
>CAZMFK010000201.1:0-3418 GCA_964565545.1 uncultured Caldisericota bacterium
ATAAAGCTTCATACTCGTGTTCCAGTTGTCTTTATTGAGGAAATCAATCACGATCAAGAGATATCAGTAACGAGTTTTATGATTGATGCTGAGCCTTTTATTGTAAAACCCCAAAACAGGACTGTGGTTCCATTGAGATTCATAGCTGAAGCTTTTGGAGCTCAAGTTACCTGGAATGCCGAAGATCAATCCGTCAATGTCTTATACTATCCTTAAACCATGAAGTTTCTTAAGAAAACTCATTGCTCGTTTTGTTTTATCTTCTTTACTGTCTTGTTTTTCTTTTGTTCCAATTTGCCTTTGGAAAAACAACTACAAGCTAGTGATTACTTTCAACGCAGTCTTCCCGATGTTCGTTGGGAAAAAACCTATGGAGGTCCAGGTGACGACAGAGGGATTGCCTCCGTATATTGTGATGCTGACCAAAGCATCATATCCGCAGGAACCAGCATTGCCATTGGTCAGTATAATTCTAGTGTTTATGTTATTAAAACCGATCTTCAGGGCGAAATCATCTGGGAACGTAATTATGGAACTCGCAGCAATAACCATGCAGTAAGCCTTTTACTTGATCCCGATCAGAACATTGTGATATGTTTTAATTCCATGCAGATAGAAAAAAATGCTGATAACGTAAATCATGTGGGGGTTTTAAAATTGAATCAAAGCGGGAGTTTGCTTCAAGAAATTCTTTATGAACATGAAGCAAATCAATATGCCAGCCAAATGATATTGCTCAAAGATCAGACCTATCTCATTACAGGCTCAAAATATGACTCATCGTTGGAAATTTATGATGTTTTTTTGATGCGATTGAATTCAGTGCTTGAATTTTCCTGGCAACAGACATTGCTGCGGGACCAAATGGTTTTTGCGCATGACCTTCTGGAAACTGACGATGGCTGGTTGATTTTAAGCACCATGCATGTTGGACAGGGTCTGATGCGCATCATGCTTCAAAAAACAGATATTTTTGGAAATGTAATATGGGACCAAACTCTGGGAAACAAAAAAAACTATATGGGATCACGCATGATACGATCATCTGATGGTAACTTCGTCATCATGGGTGAAACGGATAATTATAGCGAAGAGGTTGGCATAGTATTGTTCAAAGTCAGGGATGACGGAAAAAAAATGTGGGAGAAATTCTATACTATGAAGAGCAATACTCTTGGCAGAAGTATTGTTGAAACATGCAATGAAGGATTTCTGATTGCAGGAGCCACCCAGATTTCCATCGAAGATATTCTCTATAATTCTGGACAGGCTCAGGCCTGTCTTTTGTACACCGATTCTTATGGTAATAAGCTTTGGGATAAAACATTTCAGGGCGTCCGGCATGATTTTTTTCTTGATATCAAGGTCCTGTCTGACAATTCTTACCTGCTAACTGGCCGAAGCTCTTCTTATAGTGATGGCGATATGGATTTGTATCTTGTTCATCTGGCCCCCTTTGTTCATGATCTACCGTTTATTTCGGTTTATCCCGATGAAATTCATTTTGGAGTTTTGGAAAAAAATGCTGTTTCCCCCTTCCAGGTGATATATATTTCCAATGAAGGACTGGGCAATCTAAACGGGTATGTCATACCTGATCAAGAATGGATACGAACTTCTGACAACAGTTTTATCATCCCGACATATGGTTTTTTGGCTCTTATGGTTAGCATTGATACCAAAGATATGAATGAAGGCAATTACAGCGGGAAGATTACCTTTCAGACTAATGGAGGAATGGAAGAAGTTTTTGTACATTGCAATGTTATTGATAATTCTCCTGTTTTAAATGTGGAGCCAAAGGAAATTGATCTTGGAATCTTGATAGAGCGAAATAAAGTGCCATTTCGTCTTAGCATTTCGAACCAGGGTAGAAAAAATTTACTAGGCCAGATTAGCACCAAAAATGACTGGATAGAAATTGAAAAAACCAATTTTTTTTCTAATCGTTTGGAAGTATCCTTCAAAGCAAATTTAGCAAAATTAAAAAATGGAAAACACCAGGGAGATATATTTATCCAGAGCAATGGGGGAGAAAAAACCATTCCTGTCTTACTTGAATGCAGGTTTCCGGTCATGCTTATTGTCCTAACCATAGGAAATTCTTCAGTTATGGTTAATAATGATATAGTTTTGATTGATCCTGATAACACTGAAGTGGTACCCGTTATTCGAAATGGTCGCACTTTAGTTCCTTTGCGTTTTTTGTCTGAACTATTTGGAGCTCATGTTACCTGGAATGCCGACGAAAAAACAATTCTTCTGGACTGTCCAACCAAAGAAATAACAGTTTTTCTCACCGTAAACCATCCGGAAGCAACTGTTAATCATGAACAGATTATGCTGGATGTTCCTCCTATGATTATTCAAAACAGAGTTTTCGTTCCTTTGCGCTTTTTGGCAGAAACATTTGGCGCAGAGATCAGGGTTGAAACGTCCAATCCAGGGGAAGCATTAAAAATCATCCTGATTTATGAACGCTAAAAAAAATATTGATCAATTGGCAGAATCTTTTTTAAAATCTGCAGAGATTGAATTGAATGGAAAATCAATTCGCGGGATTTTACCCGACGAAATCACTAAAGACAGACAATTTGCTTATTTTAAATCATGCAAAGCACATAGCGGAACAAAAGATATTATTGATTTTTTTTCGCCACACAAAGGAATAAACTATCTTGATTTTGGTTGCAATATTAATCTCAAACGTTATGACTTGTTTCTTTATCCCTGGCAATACATTGGGGTAGAAGCCTGCAAAATGATTGTTAGCAAGATGCAAGAATACATAAGAAGAAAAGGCATTAAAAATGCTCAAATATTTTTTTCGAATTCGATTTATCTTCCATTTGAAAATGAAAGCTTTGATTGCTGTAGTTCTATCGGAGTCCTTGAATATTACCCAGTAGATCAAGCTTTCATATTATTAAAGGAATTGTATCGAGTGCTAAAACCAAAGGGAAAACTGATTTTGGATATTCCAAATATGGAGCATCCAGCTTTTGAATTGCTCTGCAAAATGGAGCGATTTCTGGATCGGCCAGTAAAACTGATCATTTCAAGAAAAAAATTTACCCAAATCCTTGTTCAACTGGGTATCAGTATTGAAGCTATGGATACCAGTGAAGTAATGATACGTTATTATATGCAAAAATAATCAGTCTGGTTGCAATAAATATCTTGCAAATATACGGACATCTTCAATCGTAATCACCCAATCGCCATCAATATCAAATTCTGGCTTCCATGAGCTGTCTTTCCAACTTCTTCCTAATTCCAATAGAATCAGTCCTGCATCTTGCATATCAATTTTTCCATCATCATTAAAATCCAGCTTCTTGGTTTTATTTTCTGGGAAAAACCATTTATTTTGGTGTATCCGGTTATATTTACGAAGAACACTGAATGCATCCCAAAA
>CAZMFK010000202.1:0-3409 GCA_964565545.1 uncultured Caldisericota bacterium
CTTGATGAATACATTGCTAAAACGCATCAGGGAGAAAAATTGGGTTATTATTTCCGAGAGTATGCGCGATGGGCAGTGTTTTCTGATCAATCCTATCTGCGTGGTTTTCAATTAGCAAATTTTAGAGATACAGCACCTGACCGAGTTCATGAAATTGCAGAGAAAAAAGATATGTTAGTAGTTTTGAAGGATGATTCCATTATTATCAAGCAGGAAAGCGGAAGAGCTTGGGTAGATGTAGTTATGCTGGAAGAAGGAAAAAGGGAACCTGTTTCAACCCTGTATGATGAATCTTTTATGCTGATTAATGAAGAGACTATCAACAGCAAAAAGATTAAGCGCGGGAGTATTCTGTTTATTCTTGCCACAAATATCCGGTATGGTGATGATGAAGCAAAGATAAGTGTAAAAATTGATGATCCGAATGCTGACGAATTGACCCATACCTTTGTGTTGGCTGGTAATTATTGTGCTAAGCTCTGGGCTATCAAAATTCCAGAAGACCCCTTGTTAAAAATCACACCCGATGATGTACCTGATGGAAAAATTAATGAAGAATATTCTTTTAAGCTCGAAGCGGAGAAAATCCCTCCAGGTATAACTGAAGTTGACTTTGAATGGGATTTTGGCGATGGCAAGCCTGATAGCAAAGGGGAACAAAAAGGTGTATCTGTTACCAATGGCAAAGCAGAACATGAAATAAGCCATATCTATAAAGAAGGTGTCCAAAAAGCTGCGATTACAGCAAAATTGATTGAAAGCAAGAGAGTAAAAGAAATGGCAAATGCTACTGCTAAAATCTCGTTTGACGTAAAAGTTATTATTCAGGGGGGAGATGTAGATTTTGAACTTCCCAAAGGAGAAACAGAATACGATCATACTTTCGAAGCAGTAGCCTCTCCACCCGGTGAATACCGTTACGATTGGCTGGTAGATGGAGCTCAAATCACAAGTGAAACCAAAGCTACAGGTCTTAACTCTTCCTTTAAACATAAGTTTAAAGATGGTATGTATACCGTTGAAGTAAAATTACACGATCCAAAAACGGGAGACTTCCTGGACAGCCATAGTGTATCTGTGACAGTAATTCAAGATCTTCGGAAATATGGCATTGAGGAGTGTGAAAAGTGGTCTGCTGCTCAGAGTGGAGGGTATGGCACTACTGTAGATGTGTGGGATATCAGCAAGTTGCCCGATGGAGCTGATTTTGATATTCAATTTGATGCTTATAGTGTGCCTGATCGGATTGTCGTTCAATACAATGGTACTACTGTATATGATACTGGTTGGAGAGGAAGCAGTTCTTATGCAAGCAAGACCCACCTTTATCCTGGAGGAATAGCAGGACCTGGCCCAGGCAGTAAGGAAGGAATTTTTAAGAAAGCAGGAGTTAACAGTTTTCGTGTAATTGTATATGGACCAGAAAGTGGCACTCAGTGGAATTACAAATTTAGAGCACGATGTTCCACATAGAGCAACGGTCAAATTGTTAAACTAAGTTTGTAAAAAATATTCTGCAGAGCAAGTTATAGCCATTTTGTTAAAATTAGATAGCTTGCTCCAGCAGTAAAAGCACTAATAAATGCTCCCCATATCAAGTCTATGATAGTTACAGACAAGGGCCAGTCTTTAATAGTAGCCAGATTGGTCAGATCATAAGTTGCATAACAGATAAAACCGAAAAGCAAGCCTGCATATATTGCATAACTCCAGCTTTGTTGCTTTATCGCGGGGTGTAAAACAAAAAAAACCAAACCCGCAATAAACAGAATATAGAATAAAAAAGCTGCTAACCAGTTTATTTGAGGGGCCATAAGATAGCCTAATTTGTCAGAGTAAAGCTTTTTGGCTATAACACCAAGCCAGAGCATATCAACCAACAAAAAAACTAACAAAGATACGACATAAAGCTTTATCAAATATAACATCTTAAACCTCCTTGATTTTTTTTGGAAACCACGGAATAAACATGCTTGTCTTTTTTTTGTAAATGATAAAGTCTGGACGATCTTTATATTTATTTTCTAATAAAGGGACACCAGAAACAAATACCAGTAAAAAAGTTATTAAAATTGGACTAATCAACCCGATCCAGCCTAAGGGGACTGAAATAGCAAGGATTGAAATCCCCCACCACATGGTAGCTTCTCCAAAATAATTAGGGTGACGAGTATACTGCCATAATCCTGAAGTCATTATTTTTCCTTTATTTTCAGGCTTTTTTATAAAATGAGCCAATTGAGCATCTCCTACTGATTCAAAAATATATCCTAATAACCAAACACTGATGCCGATAATATCTAAATAGTTTATTCCAGCATTGGCTTTTAAATTGATCAACAAAATGGGCAACGCTATTAGATACATTAAAATAAGTTGGACCATATATACACCGAAAAATGCTTTTAACAAAGGGAAAGAATCTCCCCAATGCTTTCTCATCTCAAGATAGCGTCGGTCTTCTGGTTTGCCAAGATTTCTTTTTGCAACATGATAACTTAACCTTAAGCCCCAAAAAACAATCAAAGCAACTATAAGAACATTTTTTGGTCCAACTTCTGAAAGATGAAAAAGGGAATACAATGCAAGAATTATAAATCCCATTCCCCATGCAATATCTACAATAGAGTTGTTTTTCATAAGCTGGCCAATAAAAAATAAAATAAAATAATAAAAAATCAAAACAATAAAAACATTCAACAGCATGGGTGCACCTCCCAACAAAATGTTCAAGATAATATATAGGCGATGGCAATAGCTCCCTGTCCAGCAGAAATTGAAGTTATGGACGAGACCTTTTCAACATAAGAAGGTTTTTTGCCTATAGCTTTTTCCAAAACAGGTAAAAATTGATTGACTCCGTCAAGGTTATTTACATGAACAATGGAATATTCTTCCACAGGAGATCCTTTAGTTATTTTTTTGATTACTTTTTTTAAGCTTCCCTGAGCACTAAATGCAATACCGCCAAGAGTTCCTTTTCCAGATTTGTCGAGAGTCACAATTGGTTTCAGTTTAAGTATTTTTGCAATTTTGCCAGCCTTTGTACTGAGTCTTCCAGCTTTAACCATGTTATCAATGGACATTACACTTACCATTATAGAGCATTTATTAATGGTTTCTTCGGCTTTAGAAACGATTTGATCAAGTTTCAATCCCTGAGCAATATACTCAGCGCAACGTTTTACCAAAAGTCCTTGTGCCCCAGAGTTTAGTTTGGAATCAAGAACATGAATTTTGATAAACTTATCCCGAAAGTCATTGGCAATTTTATTAACTATACTGTAGGTTCCACTGAGTTGTTTTGATACTGTAACAACCAAAACATATTTATAATAAGAAGATAAGAAAGAAAAGAGATTCTCAATGGTTCTATAATCAGGTTGAGAAGAAGTTGGTAAATCAGGGT
>CAZMFK010000203.1:0-3383 GCA_964565545.1 uncultured Caldisericota bacterium
AATAAGAGTACAGCAATCACATTTCCAACACCTGAAGGCATCAAGGAAGAATTATGGAGCGAATACCTGGATCTACGAAAAAAAAAGAGAAGCGTTATGACTCAAGAAGCATATACCCGGCTGGTCGCAAAGCTACAATCCTTAGCGAATGATGGCGAAGACATCAATAAATGCTTACAGCAGACTAATGATGCAGGGTGGACCGGTGTGTTCCCTTATCATGGCGACAGAAACAAACCCCGTAAATCAGGAACATCAGACTTCAATCGGGAAGAATGGATCCTGAAAAAGACTGGGGAAATTGTGCGTGAGAAGTTTAAAGATGGTTCATACAAAGCTATACCCTGGCCAAATGAACTGAAAGAAAAACACAAAGGAGATACTCTATGGCAGGAACGATGAGTTATATGGAGCGACTCAAAGCTCTGTCGGCTGCTGTAAAAGACGGCAAAACACTGACAGAGGAAGAAATTATCAGCCTGGCCCCTGTTAGTCAAAAAGACAGGGCGTCATGGTCGAAAGAGAAAAAAGAACTACATGATAAGCTGTTCCAGAGGTATGTAGGGCAAATTGGAATGGCTCCAGTACCACAAATAAGGAAAACTTCCCCTGAAGCTATCTTCCGCCAGAAGGTGACTAAGGAAGTTGGAGAGCGATATGCTGCTGAACACGACTTAAACAAGGTTACCAATATGGACGTCATTCAGAAAATACTTGCTGGATCCGAACATAAAATGGGCGGGTACATTGAGGGGGACACTGGCGTAGGCAAAACACATACCCTCATTGCTTTGATGCAGACAAATACTTTCTTCCCAATGGTATGAATTGTTTCCTGATCCAACCCTTTCTGATGCCATCATGGACCGGGTGATTCATACGTCTTACCAGTTCAATCTCGATACAAAAAAAATCCATGCGGGACATCTTGGTAAAGAAAATCACTCTGGATGCTTGCAGATAATCATATGACCGTTAAAATGAAAATTGGAACGATTAAGTGGCCGGATGTTTCCGGTTTAATGTCCGAATACTTTAGCAATAGCTGTCCAGATAATCCGGATTATGCAGTTTTACAGTGCATTACCAAAGGGGGTAAGAGATTATGAGAATGATTTTACTTTTTACCAGCATTTTTATGTGTTTATTGATTGGATGTAACAATGCTCCAAAGGATAGAGTATTTAAAATTATTAACTACAGGATAGTAGAATCTTCTTCAGGGGCAACAGCCCATGTTATTTTTGAAGACGATGAGGTAACAATTCAAGAAGTAGAAACGACACTTAGGAATGTTTTAGATGAAATGCTCAGTTATAATCCTGATATTGGGGCTTTATTCGCCATGTTAGAGTCAAAGCTGGAATTAAAAAATGAGGGAGGTTATCAGCTTACAGGGCCATTTCTTATGTTGAAACCTGGTTATATGCATACAAATACACCAAAAAGTCAAGACAACTTCATATTTATGGATTTTAAAGATGATTATTTTAAGCCATAACTATCATAACACCTGAAGGATGGTAGCAGGGGGTATGAATTCCCTGAAGCTTCATGCTTGCAGACGTCTACCACAGGCTCATGCGTTAAAACGCATTTCAGAAGGAGGGCTTTCATGGCTTTGAATTAGTCTACAGCTGAAAAAATGCCAAAAATAAGCATACATTTAAGGGGGTTTATAAATGGAATTAACTAATGAGCAGATCAGGGATATAACCCAGATGAAAGCTGAAGGGCATTCTATAGATGAAATAATGAAAAAATATCCTTTTATCAAAGGTAGAAGCACTATTTGTAAGCTATACTGTAAGTTAAACCAGAAAACATGCCAAAAAAAAGAGCACCAAAAAGGAATAAAACCAATGAAAAAAAAACGCTTGACTAGAGCACGGCGTAAAACACAAAGAGATAATGAACCTAAGAAATTGTTCGGAGGTTGTATACCCTCACGGAGACGCTACAAAGCTAAAAATTGGTTTACAAATAAAGAGGGGTTATAAAATGAAAAAGGATCTGAGCAAAGAGCAGATCAGGGATATAATCCGCATGAAAGCTGAAGGCTTTTCTATACCTGAAATAATGAAAAAATACCCTGCTATTAAGACCAGAAGTACTATTTATTACCACCTGTACAAAGCACCACCAGAGAAGCAAAATACATTAAACCTGCTTCATAAAAAATTAGATGCTATATTGCAGAAGCTTCAAGACATAGAAAATGAATTGCTAAAAAGTACACAGGACCAAGCAAATCAAAAAAAAGTACAAAACAATGTACAAGAAGTAAAGGCTTTGCAGGGTGAAATATATATCAAGACCGCTGAAATAATCAAGCTTTGTTGGTATGAAGCAGATGGGAAAAACCCTGAAATATGCTCAATACAGAAGTATTTTCGGAGTATTGGTTTAACCAGCGATGATCCTACAAGAAAAGGCTATTTATTAAGTGATGTTATTGAAGCCCTTCAGCAGAAAAACAACAAGCCCAGAGCAAGCAAACTTAATATTTCAGGGTTTTTAAAGCTTCAAGAAAATGCAAATAAATGCTAAGGTAAAATGCCAAAAGAATCAAAGGGTAATTTAGATGTAAATCAGGAAAAGGTATACTTAATAAAGTATACTAAAAAGCATGAGTGAGTATACCATGGCATGCTATCGTGAAAAGTAAGCGTATATCAGAAGCCTTTGAATATTACTTCTCCTTGGGGGGGTGAAAAAAGCCTCCAAAAAGTAGCTGATCGGTATCCCGTTTCTGTGGCTACTGTAAAACAGTGGTCACGCAAAATGCAACAAATATTTCTTTTTTTATGTCATTTTTGATTTGAAATCGTTTTATTAAGTGAAGGATAAAATTTTAGATTAAATAAGGGGGATTAGACATGATTTTTATTTTGAGTGATGAAAATACTATCCATTGCGTTAAAAGCTTAGATGAGTTGGAAAAGATTTATTTAAAGAAGGCAGAAGATTGCTATAAAATGGTATTTGCAGGCATAGGAGAAAGAGTACCTGGTGGTGGTGGTAAAGAGCTTGTAATAAACCTTGGCCAAGTAGAATATGAATTTGCTTGGCATCTTTTGCATAATAACGTTTTACAGGCATTATCAGGGGTTAATGTATCAGGGCAACCAGAATCACAAAGAACAGTATGGCCAAATACCCAAGGGCACATATTAATTCAACTATTTTAGTTAGAAAAGTATTTGATGACTTCCGAGTGGTTGGCTTTGTACCTGAAGGACATAATCATGCATGAGAAAGCACCAAAAGGGCATAAAACATTAAACCAAAACAAACCAATATTAAACCAGAGGCATAGCTAAAAAAGGCTTCTGTTTTGCTTTGCGTAACCTCTAAGTGAAGCAAAAAGCAAAACTCCAAAG
>CAZMFK010000204.1:0-3378 GCA_964565545.1 uncultured Caldisericota bacterium
CAAAGTGGAAATCTAACTCCGAATGACTTGATTTGGAATCCTCTAGCCAATCAATGGCAAAAGGTTCAACAGCTGGATATGTTCCTACAAAAAGTACCTACTCGAAAAACTACTGTGATTGTTTTAGCGTCAATCCTCATAGTTGCTTTGATAGCCTCTGGCATTGGAATAGTATTACACTACCGGGGCCAAAAACCTTTATATGGAGGGGTAGCTCGTACCGTAAAAAACAGGGGAGGTAAATTTCCCAAGATTGTAGATTATTACCCTCAATCAGGACCTGCTGGATCAAGCATTTTTGTTAAATTTGAAACTCCCATCAAAGATCTTGCTGATAGCCTGACTGCATGGCATGAAAAAGAACAGCTCCCTGCAATGTTAATTAATGACAATGTAGCGCAATTCATTTTACCTTTTGAGGCGAAAACAGGAAAATTCTATTTCTCCTCAGATCAGGGGAGAAGCTCAGATATTTCTTTTACCGTTTTGGATTCAGCTTTTACTCCGCTGCTAAACCAGGTAGTTCAACCCTCCAGCTCCGTTCAAACCATAGCTTACAAAGAGGAGATCAGTGTGAGTTTGCCTCCAGGCTTACTGGACACTCCCCGCAACCTATCCATCAGCAAGATAGACCATGCTCCTGCATTTCATCTGGAACCTTTTGGAATATCAACTGCTTATGATATCAAAATTGATGGATTAGAGCAGTTGAATGATTACATCAAAATTTCTATCCCCTATTCGATGAATGATATTGATCCGGATCTTGCGCTTGAAGACCAGTTTTCTGCTTTACGTTGGGACGATGAGCTTAAAATCTGGCATAGTCTTCCTTTTAAAGTTGATAAATCCAAGCAGAGAATTGAATTTATCACGAATCATCTCAGTTGGTTCAAGACATTTTTAGGTGGAACGACAGCAACAGGAGCCCTTAAAGCTGCAGCCTACGGGGCAGCTCTTGCTGGTGCTGCTGCTGCTGGAGTCTGGATAGCTGAAAGCATTACCTTGTCTACTTATACTACACCTCAGAAAAATTTTAAGATAACTTACAATAAAAGAGTCTGGGATGTTTTCGAACAATACGAAACCTGGCAAAAACCTCAGATGGCAAGCAACCTTATTAGCTACAATCCTGCTCATCCAAACTATATCCAGGACATCGGTGAAGTTTTTGAAGTAGCGTTTAAAAATTATATGGCCCTGGGCTTTAAAAATCCGGTGGATGTCCCAGGTCGGGTATGGGGAACCTGGCATACTCCCATTTCGGTAAAAATCAGCGGGGTCTATGGGGCTTTATCCAATATTGGTGCTACACAGGATAGTGCATCCTATGACAAGATTTTTGGAGGCCTCCATTTTCCCCATCACTTGTTTATGAAAATCTCTTCGGATCCAAACAAAACTTACTCCACCGTAGGGCATGAGTTGTTTCACCGTTTGCAGGCGCAATATTATGGCGCGCGTCAATTTTCCAAAGGATATTTTGGTAGTGGTGATTATTGGTGGATAGAAGCCTGTGCAGAATATGCTGGTTGCATGGTGGCTTATGGTTCAACCAAATTTGAATTTGAGCTTAAAGAAGGCTTTGCGACAGATTATTTTGACTTTTCGCTTGATTCCTTTGAAAAAAAGGGGATAGGCGGATCTGCCCGTGAACACCAGTATGTAACGTCTAACTTTATTGATTTCCTAATTCATAAAAAGGGATTTGATTTTAAGCAGATGGTAGAAAAAGTAGCTCAAGGCAATGCACTGACAACACTCGAAGATTATACAAAGGAAGTCAATCCAGATGAAGATTTGCAGTTGTGTCATCGGGATTTTGTCCGATGGGCTATTTTTTCGAACTCAGGGGTTCTAACTGGAAAATCCTTGGGATCTTTTATAGACATGAACACGGATAGAACTCAGGAAATATGCTTTCAAAAAGATACCTTAAGTTTTGAAAAAGGGCAAAATCTTAGAATTACCAAAAGCGCTGGAAAATCCTGGGTAGATTTGCTGCTGTTGAAAGAAAGCTCACGAACAGAAGGATCGAAGCATCTTGGAACGATTTTAATGACCGAAGATGAATACGTCTTGCAAGGAAACAATATTCATGCTGGAGATGTGTTGTACATTTTGGCCAGTAACTCCGACGATTCAGATCAGGTGCTGGATATGACCGTCAAATTGGACAAAAAAGATCAAAAAGAGGAAGTGGAATGTCGTTTTGAGCTTCCAGGTAAATATACCGCCAAGCTTTGGGCTATCAAGCTCTTGCAGACCGAACTCAGCATTAAACCTGATGGGATAGCCCTAGCAGAAATCAACAAAGAATATACTTTTGAATTGACGCTGGACGGAATTTCATCAAAAATCAGTGAAATTGATTTTGAATGGGATTTTGGAGATAATGAAAAAGATAGCAAAGGGGAAGAGCGCTCAATTAAAGTAAGTAAAGGCCAGGTAACCCATAAAATTAGCTATACTTACCTTAATCCACCCCCGATTTGCCTGCTAAAAGTCAAAGCCAAAGACAGCAGTACCGGTGATGACATTGCTGAAGCTGAAATTAGTGTAAACTTTGGAGGCATCGAAGGAAAATGGAGTGGCCTCTGGACGCTACTATACGTTGCTGCGCTTGATCAAAAAGATCCTGCCAAAGCAAAAGCTGCAAGGGATAGCTGTGAGGAATTCAGCAAAGATATGGAGCAGATCATCATCGATCTTTTAAACAAAGGTGTACCCATGGAAATTGAATTTGTTAAAACAGCTCAAGAAGGAGAATATACAGGAAGTCTTACCATACATTTTAACAAAGTAATACCTGACCAGGACCCTGATGACAACGATAAGCCACAGGTTTTTACTGCTCGTTATATCAATGGGAAGCTTGATTTTTCCATTGGAGACGACCAAAAAGTCTTTTTTACTGGTAGCCTGGATGCCAAGGGCAACCTGGTAGGCACTTTTAATGTACCCCATCAAGGGATTGAATTTTTATCAGGCAAGTGGGTCGTCTCCAAACAACCATAATTGTCACGGGGACGGGGTTGTTGTCATCTTTTTGCCTTGATATTATGATGGTTTTTTCATATGATATATTTAAAAAGTATCTATTGAGGAGCCATTATGGAAGCACTTGGAACTATTAAAAAAAGGAAGTCTGTACGAACTTACAATTCTTTAGAAATCTCATCGGAAGAATTAGCTTTATTGAAAAAGCTTGCAATGAATCTGAAGGGACCGTTTGACGTCCCCTTCCGTTTTAAATTTTTTCAAACCAGGAGCAATACTGCAATCCAAAAAGAGGGATTCCGTGTTTGGACCTATGGTGTTATCCGTGGTGCGAAACACTTTGTTGCAGGCATAGTCAAGCAAGGTGATCATGATTTG
>CAZMFK010000205.1:0-3334 GCA_964565545.1 uncultured Caldisericota bacterium
TATGTTTCAGGATTTTGTTGATGGCTCCTTTGACACCATCTTTTTGGAAGCCATAGAGTATATTCCAGATCTGGCTGTCGTAGAAGCCGGACTTTTCATCCAGAAGGCCTCCTGTTTGCTGCTCATCAAGGTATTTTTCGAAGAGGTGGAAGAGGGTTTTGTAGTAGATAAAGTGGGGATCATTTTCAATATATAGCTGTTCCAGATAGGTGAGGACCTGATCTTTGACATCCTCTACCAATCCGGTAGCGTCGGTCCAGAGGGCATCAAACCAATCTTTGAGCTCTTTGCGATCCCGGTCGCTGTCGATGACCAGATTGAGCTCGATATTTTTGTTGGTATTGAGACCCAAGCCACTGACAGTAAAATTGCTACTGCCTGCAATGGCTTTTTCGATCCCCGAAGCTTGGTGGATATGATAGAGCTTGCCATGCAGAAAACTGGGCTTGACCATGGAGCGAACTTCTGCTTTTTCTCTCAGCCAATCAGCACACTCCCGGGCGACTCGCTTTTGTTCTAATCGAGCATTGATAGGTATAACGATTTGGTCATCTTCGATTTTAAAACTTCTAGGATGTATTTTTTCCGGATCCAGGCGTTTGACAAAGGTAGGCTCGCCAAAGAGGAAGCGAAGGTGGTTGATGCTGTCGAGTTGCTCTTTTAGGTGATGATAGGCATAAATGGTGAAATAGGCAGAGACAATGGAAACGTTGGAATCTGGAGTGAGTTGTTCTTTTAAGAAGTCGCCTACGCAGCCATGATCCCGATTGTCACGAATGGAAGTATATTTACTCATTTAGATAGCCTCTCTTTGGAGCAGTGCCTTAGAGTTTTCATGATAAAAATATATTTGTTGCAGACTAATATGCAACTGTTTTATCAAAACGATGCTCCCTTATAAATTGAGTATCTGGCAATTAACAAAATAATTGCTCCAAAATAATGATAAATATAAAATTTTGTATAATATTGTACATAAATTATTCAAAAAAACATAAAGGGACGCTATTTGTCCTTCATGCTGTGTATAGTAGATGCAAAGGAGGGATTATCATGATAAAAAAGTATTTAGCTTACATTTTAGTAATTATATTGACTTTACTGCCTTTTCAGGCCTATTCGAGCAATCTTAAATTCATTATGCTGAAAATTAATTCTCGTACTGCTTATGTGAATATGGAGCCTGTGATGCTGGATGTGGCACCCATCGAAATCAATGGCAGGACCCTGGTGCCTTTGCGGTTTATCGCAGAGCACTTTGGAGCCAGGGATATTACTTATGATCCTGCAACGGAGGTGGTAACCCTGGAGCTGGAGGATGCCAGTGTGCTTCGGATTGAGATTTCACGCTTAAATGAATTGATCGTCTCGCTTCAAAATGAAAATGCCAAGCTGAAAGGCGAAATTGAGTCTCTTCAACAGCGTATTAGGGAATTGGAGGATCAAAAGCCTCCTCCAACAGAGCCATCTGTTCAGCCTCCTTTTGCTCCTCAAAACCTTCAAGCTCGCTTTTCAGATCAGTCGGTAGTCCTCACCTGGAGCCCATCAGCAATGGGCACCTACCCTATTGCGGGTTATAAGCTTTACAAAAGAGATAGCACTAAGGGTTTTTTTGCTCTTGAATCTTTAATTCCAGCCTCAAGTTTGTTGTTTATTGACAAATATGTTCTCGAAGGGGGGAGCTATACCTACTATTTAAAAGCTTATGACAATCAAATACCTGCCAATGAATCGACGGAGTCTATGCAAATCATAGTTCAAGTTCCTAAAAAGCAACCGCCCTCACCTCCACCGACCCCTCCCTCTGATGAAACTATAGGTAAATCCCGCAATAAACCAGTTCCTTTTGGTCAATCATTTATTACATCTGAAGGATTTCAAATCACTGTTACTAAATTAACAAAAGGGCAGGAAGCTTGGGAGATTTTAAAAGAAGCCAATCGATTTAATGATCCTCCTGAAACAGGAATGCAATATATTTTTGTTACTGTAAAAATTAAGAATATTTCATCCAAAGAGGAGCCAGCGTATATTTCTGATCTTTTTACAAGTTTTGTAGGCAGCTCAAACAAGATCATTAATACTTATGATAAATCTGCAGTTCAGCCAAGAGATGGCATTTATCAAGAAATATACGCTCATCTTTACCATGGTGGAGAGACTACGGGCAGTATAGTTTTTTATATACCGACCAGTGAAACTAATATGCGGCTTGTATGGAACCATTCTTTGTTTGATAAAGAAAAAATTATTTACTTTGAGATAAAATGATAATGTGTGCTTGTTGATGATTGAATATTCCTGCTTTTATTGCTAATAGCATGGAAAGCCATGGAAGTCAACATGCAAGCGGACTTGAATGAGAGCATGCAAGTTTGGAGGAAGATTTGTAGAGAAAATGTAAAGTTGAAAGGAGTATAGCATTGGGGATAAACAGGTGCATCAGGAATTAAGGGAGAAATTTTTAGCAGCTTTTGAAGAGCTAACACCTAACCAACTAATTGCAGATATTCATATTACTGATGAAGAGTATGTGGCTCTAATAGAAATGGCAAAGATTAGAGTTAATTCTTTGCTGTCCAGAAACGCAACCTTACCTCCACCTGATGAAATTCTATCCCTTGCTTTGGTGCAAATTGGTATTCGAGAATATGAGTATGGGAATTATTGGGATAATTTTGTCAAAACTATTCAGTTAGACATAAAGAATCAAATTCAGGGGCGCATCGGAAATGTTTTCTGTCAGACTCTCAATAAGTACAATTTGTTTCTCCATGACAAAAAAGACGAACAGGATAGATCAAGATTTGTTCACAATATTTTGTTGCATGGCTTTGTTCCAAAAAGCTATTTACCAGATTTTTTTTCTTTTTTGGTGGCTTTTTACAAGTTAAACCTATTTGAACAATTGCCAGATAACCTTGATGAACCGTTTGATGAGTTGAGCGACTTTATGGATAAAGTAATTTTATCAAATCAGGATCATTTTACGATACAGCAATGGTTCGACAAACCAATTCAGTACTATAAGCTTGTCAGATCATCCCAAAGAGCGTTATCTGAGAAAAAACTGAAAACACCCAGAATTATTATGACTGCTTTACTTAAAATGATCGATGAATATAGCTGGAACGGTGAAATATCCCCAAAGAGGGATACATCATTTTATTATGACCATTTTACCGAGTGGATGAAAAAAAATGATACTGATTTAGCTTTACAAAAACAAAAAAACCAAAATAGATATCGCTTAGTGAATCAAAAACCTTATTTAAGATTGAACTACGAAAATCAAGAAGTTGAAATCGTTCTACCGCCTCGAAGAGTTCGAGAA